>JAICUC010000057.1 GCA_025936075.1 Nitrospira sp.
CGGCAATGAGCGCCACCGAGGTAAAGAAGCTGGCCGCTGTCGAGAAATAGGTCGCAGACCCTCCAAGAATCTCGGTTCCTTCGCCGAACGGGGTCTTGACCGTATCAAGCGCAACCGATCCGACGACTAACAGTTTCCCCATGGCTAACGGACTCCTTTCTTTGGCGTCAGAGCGCGGTCAATGAGCACGGCGAGTTTCTTCCGAACAGCAGGAGGGATTCGTTTCGGCGCGGTCAAAATGGCATTATCCAATGCCCGATGACAGGCGCAATCTATCGGATCGGCGAAGGAGGGCATGGCCGAATGGAGTATTTGTTTGGCCAGGGCCACGTTGCGATGAAGCGTGCCCAACACCGCCTCCACCGTGACCGCCTCCTCCGTCTCATGCCAGCAGTCATAATCGGTCACCAGCGCCAAGGTCGCGTAGCAGAGTTCCGCCTCACGGGCCAATTTCGCTTCCGGCATATTGGTCATCCCGATCACATCGACGCCCCATTGCCGATAGAGTCGTGATTCCGCTTTCGTCGAAAACTGCGGCCCTTCCATGCAGAGATAGGTTCCACTGGGATGCAAATGGGCGCCGACCTTTTCTCCGGCCGCCAGGAGAGTCTGTCCCAGTTCGGCGCAAATCGGCTCGCCGAAGGCGACATGCGCCACCACACCCTCGTCGAAAAACGTCGAGACGCGGCGCTTCGTGAGATCGATGAACTGATCCGGCACAACGACGTCGCCCGGGTGAATGGATTCCTTCATGCTGCCCACCGCGCTGACCGAAATCACATGAGACACGCCCAGAGACTTGAGCGCGAAAATATTCGCGCGGTAATTGATTCCGCTCGGATTCAACAAATGTCCCCGCCCATGCCGCGAGAGGAACGCCACTCGAATTCCTTCCAGCGAGCCCACCGTAATCGCATCGGAGGGAGCCCCGAAAGGCGTACGAACTCGGATGGACCGAGTGGATGTGAGCCCTTCGATGTCATACAATCCGCTTCCTCCAATCACTCCGACGGTCACCCGCTCATTCTGTCTTTTTCTCTTCATAGAGTTCCTTATCTTAATAGGTCTGCTGCCGTACAACAGGCTGTTTCTGTTGTCCGAGGTCTCCCATAAATTGCTCGATGCGCGCGATCACTCGTTCCGCCGTCCGCTCATACGGCTCGTTGCCTTCCAGTGACAGCCACGCCACTCCCGCTTCACCTCGAAACCAGGTCATCTGCCGTTTTGCGAACCGTCTCGTGTCGCGCTTGAACCGACGCACCATTTCGGCATAATCGCATTCATTCGCCAAATAGGCTCCGACCTGACGATAGCCGAGACCTTTCATCGACCCGAGCTCGCGCCCATATCCTTCATCCAGCAATAATCGAGTCTCTTCTACCATTCCATGAGTCAGCTGCCAATCGATTCGTTCTTCAATCCTTCCATACAGGGTCTCTTTCCGTCGCTCAAGGCCGATCAGAAGAGCGGAAAACGGAGTCTCGTGAAACCCGTGCTCCGCTTGCGCGGTCGACAGTGGACGTCCCGATAGCCGATAGACTTCCAACGCGCGCATGACCTTGGATTCATCGTTGGGATGCAACCGTGTTGCGGTTTCAGGATCAACACGCATCAGCTCTGCATAGAGACCGTCTCGCCCCCGATCGTCCCTCACTTTCTTGAGGTCTGCCCTCACAGCCGGATCGGCTTGGGGTGCCGGACATAGTCCCTTCACGAGGGTTCGGATATACAATCCCGTCCCCCCTACAACGAAGGGCAACCGCCCCATACTGTATAAGCGTTCGATTTCTTCCGTCGCGACTCGCCGATACCAACCGGCATTGAATGTTTCGCCGGGATCGACCAAATCGATCAGTCGGTGCGGCACCCCTTGACGCTCCTCGACGGTCGGCTTATCCGTTCCGATATCCATTCCGCGATACACTTGGCGTGAATCCGCCGCCAGCACGTCCGTCTCAAAGTATTTGGCCACGTGTGTGGCAACCCGACTCTTACCGACGGCCGTCGGACCGAGAAGCACGACGAGGGGGCGATGGTGAAGCAACTGGTCTGATCGCATGTCACATAAGCGCTATGGCGCCGATGATACACCTCTTTGCTGGCTCAAAACTCTCCACCGATATCCGTCGACTCTGCCTACATCATCGGTTACCAGCCGGCTCGCCCAAACATTTTCTCCAGGTCTGTGATGTTGAGTCGGAATGAGGTTCTCCGTCCGTGCGGACAAGTCGTGATTTCCCCTTCTGCACGCCAGTCCTCGACCAGAGTTTTAATTTCTTCCGGTTTCATCGTGCGCCCGGCCCGAACCGCGCCGTGGCACGCCAAGGATGCCAGGACCGACCGCACTCGCGCCTCCAGACTGGAGGCACTGTCCCATTGCGTGAGATCATCCATGAGATCCTGCAGAAACGTCGTCGGATCGATCCTGCCGAGACCGACCGGAATCGCTCTGATCAAGACCGTTGAGGAACCAAATGGTTCGATTTCCGTTCCTAATTCTTCCAGGTTATGTTGGTAGCGTTGGAGCAATGCCACCTGAGGTGGCGACAGTTCCACCGGATCGGGGATCAGCAATGGCTGGGACTGGATATCATGGGTCGTCCAAGCGCGATACAGTCGCTCAAACAAGACCCGCTCGTGAGCCGTGTGTTGATCAATCACCGCCAAATCGCTCCCGACTTGAGCGATAAGGAATGTGCGATTGATCTGCCCCAGCGCGGTCACCTCGGCTGAAGGCATTCGAACGTAAGGCTCTGCCGCTTCGCTCATCAATGTCAATTGAGTTTCGGGAATGGGCTGCAGGATCGTCGATTCTGCTTCACCGGATTCGGACGTGGAAAGAGTTGTCATGATGGAACCCGGAGTCGGTCGCACGGAGGACTCTACAAATGGAGTCTTCCCAAGCTCATCCGTCTTTCCGCCGCTCAAGGCTTGACGGACCGCTCGCCTTACGAGTTGATGGATCAACTCATTGTCCGAAAACCTCACTTCTCGTTTGGTCGGATGGACGTTCACGTCGAGACAGTCCGGGTCAATTTCCAGAAACAAGACGAATCGCGGCTGACTCCCCTTGGCGAGGAATGATCTATACCCTTCCCCAACGGCATGAGAGACTGCGGCATTCCGCACAGGACGGCGGTTCACAAACAATTCTTGCGGTATGCGAGTAGGTTTTGCATGAACCGCATTCACGATGTACCCTCGGATACTCGCTCCCGGGCACGAAGCCTCGACCCGGAGACACTGGTCGAGAAAGGTTCGTCGATAGACCTGGACGATCCGATCATCATCCGACAGAGCGGGAGGATAATTGAAGATCTCCTCAGTGTTGTGCGTCAAACGGAACTGGATGGACGGCCAGGCGAGTGACGCCTGCTGGACGACCCGGCTGATATGCAAAAACTCCGTCAGAGTGGACTTGAGGAATTTCTTCCGAGCGGGCTGATTGTGGAACAGCTCTGCGACTTCAATGCGAGTTCCCCTGATCGGAGGAGCTTCGGCAATTCTCCCGATCGCTCCCCTCACCACTTCCAACTCGGTTCCTACTTCGGCGGATTGAGTCGCGGTCATCAGTCGAACATGGGCGACAGCGGCAATGCTCGGCAGTGCTTCACCCCGAAAACCCATCGTTCGGATGGACCAGAGATCCAGATCGGATCGGAGCTTACTCGTGGCATGCCGCTGAAAAGCGCGTGGAGCATCCCCCTGACTCATGCCTTCCCCGTCGTCGCTCACCCGAATCAAGGCGAGCCCTCCGTCCTTCACCTCGATCGTGATGGACCGACTCCCCGCATCGAGACTGTTCTCGAGAAGCTCTTTGACGACCGCCGCCGGGCGCTCGACCACCTCTCCCGCTGCAATGCGGCCGATGACCTCCTCCGGGAGAATACAGATCTTGCCACTGCCGTCGGTTTTCAGCACGGCACCATGCTCCCTATGAGCGATAAGATGGTGGGAGGGCGGGGCGTCGCATCACGGCGACGATCATCGGATTTCAGCCAACTTATTCTTTGCCAGCTTTGATTCGTCCGATGAGGGAAACTCTTCAAGCACACGCTTCAGATTCTTTCTTGACCTACCGAGATCGCCGGTCTCGGCCGTTGCCAAACCAAGTTTATACAGCGCCGCAGGAACTTTTTCGTTCCCTGGATATTCCGCTACGAGATAGTCGAACGTTTGGATGGCCCGCCCATAATCTTTCAAATTGTAAAATGATTCTCCCAGCCAATATTGAGCGTTGGGGGTCAGAGACGTACCGGGAAAGTCTTTGATGAAACGTTGAAATCCTGCAACCGCAAGCTCGTATTTCGCGTTGAGATAATCATTGTAGGCCAGATTGAAGGCGGAGGTCGGCGTAATTCCAGACACCGTCACTGTCGGTTCCGCAGACGGCATTTGTTTGACCGGCCGGGATGCACGCGGTTCCGTCGAGGCATCAGCCTTGGCGGATGCCTGGCTGGCAGCTTCTTCCAGCTTTGCCAATCGGCTTTCAAGCTTTTGAAAGCGTGCCGTCAGGTCATCGAATCGCGGTCTCGCAGGATCCGTCTCCTTGTTCCTCTCTACAGCCTCCAATCGGCGCATCACGGCATCCACCCGTTGATGATCCTGGTCCTGCGTTCGCGAGATGGTCGAGAGCTGATTGCGCGTTTCAAGAAAATCGGCATGCTTGGCACAACCGACGAGCGCGACCGTCCACGCCAATACTCCCAATGCCGCGAAACCTGACGCGAGTGTACGGACCCACATGTTGTTACCGCACCTCCCTGAGTTGAGCCAGTTTGTCCGACGCTTTTCCTGCCTCGGTCGTTTTCGGGTAGAGTGTAACCACCTGCTTAAAGGCGGACGAGGCCCGCTTCCTATCTTTTAGCGCCAAATACGCATACCCTTTCTTTAAGATTGCAGCAGGTATCTTTTCGCTGCCGGGATAGTCGACCTCTACTTTATCGTAGGCATCGATTGCTCGCTGAAATTCTTTCTTGCCGAAGTACGACTCCCCCAGCCAAAACCGGGCATTCGGTGCGAGGTTCGAGTTGGGATACTCCTCGAGAAATCCGGTAAATCCTTGCCGAGCACCTTCCAAATCCCCATCTCGAAACAGGCTCAATACCCGCTCATAGCGAAGCCGATCGGGAGGATCGGCGCTGGCCTGAGCCGGTTCGAATTTCGGTGATTCTTGAGGAGGAACGATCGTTGTCGCACCGCCCGTCGCTTCCGGACCAGGGGGCAACTTTGCCGTTTCTCCGCCTCCTTCCAGCGTGGGTTCGTTCGTCCCCGGCGCGGAGTGTTGCACCGCTTTGTGCGTCTGTTGCAGAGAAGCAGGCCTATTTGATACTTGTTCAAGATTTTTCGCCAAGGCATCGATTCGGTTGTCTTGCTCGTCAAGGCGAGCCGTGACTTTTTTTCCGACCGCTTCAAGCGCCTTCGTGATGGACATCACGCTTCGGTTGACATCCTCCGCATGAGTCGCCGTCGTTTTTGAATCGGCATCGATTCTCGAGGTGAGATGCTTCGCGGTTTGCTCGTGCTCACCCACACGATCATTCAGACCGGTCAGCGCCTCACGAAATCCAGTCAGCGCCTGATTGAATTGAGTGAACTTTTGAGAGATCTGTTCGATCTTACTCTGGTGCTCCGTCAACTCCTTTTGGTGCCCTTCCAGCTTGACATCGACGCGTTTTGCCAACCCTTCGTTCGTGCGTTGGACAACGTCAATGACCTCTTTTTTCACAGCCTCCATGGCCTTCGATAATTCGTCGAGCCGGGCCGATACCTTCGCGTCTTGCGTCTCGAAGCTCTTCTGCATCCACAGGTAACGTGTGCTGCTGTCGGTTTCCAGCTTGACGGCCAACTGTTCCAGTTTTTTTGTCTGCTGTTCCAACTGGACCGACCGATGCCTAAAATCTTCCTGTTTATTCTGGAGTTCTCGCGCCTGGTGCAGAGCCTTTTCCAGCTCCCCTCGCAGTTGCGGGAGCTCATGTTCGCGTAAGGTCGAAATTTCTTGGCTCTGCCTCGCTCTGGTCTGGGACAGCTGCTGTTGAAGGTCCTTTTCGGCTTTTTTTAGATCGGACTGCTGCGCGACACACCCCGGCAGCAGGACACCACCTACGGCAATACCGAGGAGCATACCTTGCATGGTTCGTCGTTGAGATGTCATGTCAGACTCAAAAGGACCACAGGCAATCAGGGTCAGGTGAACGACACTACCAGCGCACTATTTTCCTGTCTTAACAACGAGATGTCCACGGCGATTCTGCGAGTAACAAGATTCCGTATGTTCCGTGCAGAACGGTCGTTCCTTGCCGTAGGAGACGACGGACAAATGAGTGGGGACCACTCCCAGTTCGACGAGATAATTCCGAACGGCTTTCGCACGCTTCTCACCCAGTACCAAATTATAGGCCGACGTGCCGCGCTCATCACAATGTCCTTCGATTTTCAGCTGTGCATACGGGTTCGATCTGGCCCATTCCGCATTGCCGGAAAGGGCATGGCGCCCTTCATCGGTGATTGAAAAACTGTCGTACGTGAAAAAGACATCCCGAAGTCCGGCAGCCACCGAAGCCACCTGCTCGGCGCGAATTTCTGCCAACTGACGGGCGGCTGCACCGGAATCGGCTTTTGCAATCATCGCGTTGCTGTGGCCGGCGCCTCCTGAAGTACCTCCATTACCGGCATTCCCGCCCAGCCGTTCTTCCGAAGGATTGCGATCCAATCCCCGCAAGCTGTTCGATTCATCACGTCCGGAGAACGACGTATCGGGAAAACTTGAATTCGCCCCTTCTTTGCCTGCTCCGCCCTTGGCCCTCTCTCCTCTGGCCATCTCCTCTTGTAAAGCTTGACTATCTCCTCCTGATCGGACCGCCTTCTTCGAGCACGCTGGAATTCCCAGTACGATGACACCAAGAATCAACGGCAAGCAGCTGGCTGGCAACGTTTTCATTGGATTCCTTCCCTCCTGTGAAATATCGTCCCTTTTTCTTACAGCGAAGGACGATTGCCGTCAATGCCTTCCTGGATATTTACGATGCCGGGGACCAAGACGGTGCGCTATTGTGAATCCCGGTAAACGTAATGCGCTCGAGGTCTTTACCGTCCGCATTGATCATGTAGATTTGGCTCTTCCCATCCACCGCCGAGCTAAAGACAATATGGCGTCCATCCGGAGACCAGGACGGAGAATCATCCACTCCCAGTCCTGTCGTCAATTGCAGATGTTTCTGACCATCGGGAGTGATCACACACAGTTTGTACTCTTTTTTGGGAGTTCGGCACACGTAGGCGATCCAATTTCCTCGAGGAGACCAGGCCGGCGCCGCATTGTAGTCTCCATCGAACGTCAATCGGCGCACGTTTGATCCGTCCGCGCTCATGAGGAAGATTTGCGGTCCGCCGTTTCGATCGGACGTAAACGCGAGTTCCCGACCCGAGGGAGACCACGTGGGGGATAAATCCCCGGCCGCATTCGTGGTCAGGCGCTGAACGGCTTTCGTGTGGGTATCCAAACGGTACAATTCGGCGTTTCCTTCATGACTTGACGAGTAGGCCAGCGCCTTTCCATCGGGAGATAACGCTGGAGTGATGTTCAATCCTCCTTGTGCGACAAGTGTCCACCGCTTTCCCGTGGCAAGCTCGATCATGTCGATATCCTGCGTGTTCCGATTGCGATACGTCGTGAAGACCAAAAAACGGCGATCCGGCGACCAACGAGGCATCAGGTTTAAAAACCCGTCGGCCGTCAACTGACGCGGATCATATCCATCGTAATCCATCACGAATAGCTCACGAGCCGTTCCCAGCTCGGAGACATACGCGATCTTCGTCCGTGCGATTCCCGGTTCGCCCGTGTAGCGAAAGACCAACTCATCCGCAAAACGATGGGCCATGAGACGGGCTACCGATGTCGAGCCGATATATCGTTTCCCGCCCACGACTTCATTGTTGCCGGCATCATACACATATCCATCCATGCTGAGATCGGCGTCCTTGTTCCCACTCTTGATTCCCGCCTTACCCCAGACAATGACCGACACCCCGTTCTCGGCGGCTTGTTTGAAGGAAGCATCAGGCTCGGCACCGAGATGACTGACTTTGATGCCAAGACTCGGCAAATCGACAAGAGTGAAGACCAGCGAGCGTCGCACGTCCGCCTTGAGGACGTCCTCGATACGCGTGCCCAGCTTGACGCGTCCCTCGGGCGATTCCGATCCCCCCATGTTTTCGATCCCGGCGATCCCCATCGGAATCTTTTGAAAATCAGGTCTGGTCGCTTCAAGAAAGACGTCGGCGGCACCGGATTCGATAATCCAAGCGAGGCCGATCGATACACAGAGACTGACAAACACAACAGCTCGAAACGTCATGGCTTATCCTTGTGGCTCTCCGACTGTAAAAGTGAAGTGGGCATCAAAATACGGATCAGAGATATCAGGCGGAAACACAGGCAGTGGGTTTGCACTGAGAACCGCTCGTTTGCCGGCTAAATCATAATATTCATTTCCTGAAGATTGCTCGATCATCACACCGGTGACCGATCCATTTTTATGAAGTCTGAACTGTACGACCACGACGTAGGCCTGGCTGGTCAAATCCAGCGGCGGGGCATTCCAGGAATTACTGATTCGCTGTCGCACAAGTGCAAGATACGCATTGGATCCTTGAGCCATCCCAGGCACCTTCAATGTGGTATCCACAGCCTTGGCACTCTGGATCTTTGCTTCAACTTGAGGAGTAGGTTTTAGCGGTACTTCCACCGGGGGCGCTGCTTTTGACACCTCAATTTTTTTGATCTTCTTCAGTTCATCGTCCAATTCCTTTGCCAAATCTTCCGTCAGGGAGGAGGACTGAGCGGAGGCAACCGGCTTTTTTTGCATCGGTTCCTTGGTTTCCGTGAGGACCGGCACATCGGGCAGCTTGATCACCGGTGATTTCATCGGCTTGTCATCCGGACTGATGTCGCCGCGCTTTGGGGCATCCGGAGGCAACTCAATATCTTTCATGATATCCCGCATGAGATCATTCGACGATTTGGCGGGAACTATCGGAGGGACAGATGCAGCCTTCATAGGCGGAAGAGACACAGGCGCCGATTTCACGGGAGGAGCAGATTTGGGCTGTTCAATAGGTTTGAGCGGCTCAATAGATTTGGATCGCTCGATGGGCTTGGGCTGCTCGATGATTTTGGATTGCGGGACAGGCTTGGTCTGCTGTATCGGCTTGGGTGTATCTATCTCTTTTTTAATCGGCTGACTTTTCGGCGGCTCAATGGCCTTCTCCGGAAGAGTCGGCAGGCTTGCCAGGGAAATCTCAATGGACGCAAGGGGCCGTTCACCATGTCGGGGCAATCGGACCCATGTCACCATCGCCAGTATGCCGATATGCAGGACCAGAGAAACGACGACGGCGAAGCCTAAGCGACGAGTCAGTGTCGCCTGCCATTCATCATCCGAGACCATGCCGGCCGATGCCCAAGCCTGCACTGTGGACCTTATCCTACTGGTTGTGTTGGGATGGTGTACCCTCACTGACATGTTCTGGTCCGGCGGGATCAGTCACCATGCCGAGTTTTTCGATACCGGCCTTTTTGACTCCATCCATCACCTGAACCACAATTCCATATGGCACGTCGCGGTCGGCGCGCAAATACAATGAGACATCGGCATGTTCTTGCTTCATTACGCGCAACTTCCGCTCCAGTTGAGCCACGCTGAGCTGATCTTTGTCGAGATACAGGCGTTGATCCTTTTCGATCGTCAGCACCGCTCGGAGTTCCGGCTTGATCGTGCTCGACGCGGAAGTCGGCAACTTGATGTCCATGCCTCGATAGAGCATCGGTGCCGTGACCATAAAAATCACCAGGAGCACCAGCACAACGTCCACGAGCGGAATCACGTTGATTTCCGCTAAAAATCGGCGCTGTCTTGTCTCAAACATCATCCTTTCGCTCCCACGGGAACAGGAGCGACAGGTCTTGCTTGGGCTGGAATCAACGCCAAGAGCTCCACCACCACCGAATCCATGTGCATGGCGGCACGTCTGATCCGTACGAGGAAATAATTATAGGCGACGACTGCGGGAATCGCGGCAAACAAGCCGGCTGCAGTCGCAATCAAGGCTTCGGAGACGCCGGGAGCCACAGCCGCAATGCTGGCTGTGCCTTGTGTGCCGATTTCCCGGAATGAGTCGATAATACCCATTACCGTTCCCAAGAGGCCCACGAACGGACAGATATTTCCGGTCGTCGCAAGAAACGGGAGAAACGATTCCAACTTGGCGATTTGACCTTGAGCAAGATGGGCCGCTGTCCGCTCCATCACATGGCGATCGTATGCGATGGAACCGTTTTCATTCACCTCGGTGGGAATGTGGCCGATCCTTTGAATCACGGCATGAAAAATCTTCGCGCAAGGACTGCCAATCGTCTGTTGTGCATGCCGAGTAACTTCCTCCACGTCTCTGGCCCGCAACAAGACGGTCATAAAATGACGATCTTTTGCGTCAGCGGTTCGAAACACGGCTAACTTATAGAAGATAATGGCCCATGACGTAATCGAAAAACAGACCAGGAGTAAGAGGACAACCTTGGACACGATCCCGAGCGACAGAATAACTCCCAGTGGGCCGGTTTGAAACATACGAGTCTCTACTCCCCCTCCTCAACACTCATGATTTCTTGGCAAAGTGGAATTGTACCAAACTCTGAAGAAAATGGCGGGGCCGACGGGATTTGAACCCGCGACCTCCAGATTGACAATCTGGCGTCCTAACCAGGCTGAACGACGGCCCCGTAAATCTATCTCTTGTAGAACAGCAGCACGACAAGACGAAATTGTTGGTCGCCGATCAATTCCTGCATGTAGGAACAGATCTTCCTCGCGGCAAGCACACTTCCTGTTTCTGCGTACCAAGTAGTTCCGAATGGTAGGCGGAACAGGGATTGAACCTGTGACCTCTGCCTTGTAAGGGCAGCGCTCTTCCAACTGAGCTATCCGCCCGATTTTCTTAGCAACCTGCGCGGAGCGTATCAAGTCCATACTTTCTTGTCAACGGTCCGCGTACTGTTCGTCCAGTTTCGCAATAACCAGATTCCTAACTATGACCGCTTCATCGAATTTTCTGCGCGTGTCCGTCGTCGACCGACTTGCCGCGGAAAATATCGACGATGGATGTGCCTCAGCCTGCTGCTTTCCACGTGCGTATAGATTTGAGTCGTCGCGATATCTGCATGCCCCAACATCGATTGAACGGCTCGCAGATCGGCTCCTCCTTCCAGCAGGTGCGTGGCAAAGGAATGCCGCAGCATGTGCGGCGAGATCGGTTTGGAAATACCGGCGCGTCGTGCCCGTAACAGAAGCAACTTCCAAAATGCCTGCCTCGTGAGTCCACGTCCTCGCCGACTAATGAACAAAAGACGTGACGATCGCCCTTTAAGCAGGATCCGTCTTATATGTTCCAAGTAATCACTCACCATCTTACATGCAGTCTGTCCGATCGGGACGACTCGTTCTTTGGCACCTTTCCCCAAGACTCGTACGCAGCCTCGATTGACGTCGATTTGCGATATACTAAGACCGACAAGCTCCGACACTCGAAGACCCGCAGCATACAGCAATTCCAGCATCACGCGGTCGCGTTGATCCTCGACGCGATCGCGAACCGGCAGCTCCAACAACGCCGTTACCTCCTGTAACGTCAACGTCTTCGGCAATCGGACCGGCCGACGCACCGTCGTCATATCACGGAGAGGATTTATCTCGATGCGGTTTTCCCGGACCAGAAAGCGATACCATCCTCGTATCGCCGAGAGGATGCGGGCAATCGATGAAGGCGCGAGAGCCTCTTGTGTAAGCGATGCGAGAAACGACCGTATCATGTGTGGTGGAATGGAATCTTTTATGCTGAGCTGATGCTGTTTCAGGTATCGTTGCAAACGAAAGAGATCGCGCCGGTAGGACTCCAGCGTATTGATCGCCAGCCCGCCTTCAATCCGCAGCTCGCTGAGATACCGTTCAAGAAGAGGGTCCAGCAAGGGTGCCGTTGATTCTGCCATGGCCGTCGGATGAATGAACTATAGCCGACTCTTTTCATCAGTACAATGATGCCGCCATAGTTCTCCTTGACAGGTTGCACCCTTTCCGATACTACTGCCTACGGTCGATCGAACGTAATGCTCGCCCACGCTCATACTCCTTCTTCCATCTCTGCATGGCCGCTGTTGATGGTCGCCATTGCCTTTGCACTACTACTTGGCATCGACCTCATGCCGGCTCAATCGGACGAGGCCCAGGCGGCAGATCCCGTAAAAATCGTTCCTCCGAATCCGCCGATTTTAAACCAGGCCAAACACCTGATCGAGAAAGGCGATCCGGAATCCGCAGCCACAAGCCTGCGGCGATTCTTGACGACCACTCCACCGCCGGAATATCTCGATGATACCTACCTGTTGCTGGGTGCCGCGCTCTACGGAATGAAGGACTATGGTGAGGCGCTTCGTTATCTGAACCAACTTCAGGCGGAGTTTCCAGAATCCGACCTCCTGGACCGAGGCAAGCTGCTGTCGGCCCGCATCCATGCCGCCATGGGGAACATCGACCTGGCGCTGCCGTTGCTGGCGCAAGTACGGACAACGGCACCCGACGATGCAACCAAACGTGAGGCTCAGCAGCTGACTGCCGAAGCATGGGCCCAAAAAAAAGACTATGTCCGGGCCATCCATACCTTGCTGGAAGGAATAGGCGGCAGCTCCGACGCACAAATGACGGAGGCACGGGAGCAGATTCGCCAATTCATCACGGAAAGGCTGGACAAAAAAGGGTTGATCCGGGTGCGGGATGCCTATCCTCGTTCCTACCCCGGAGACCTCGCTTCGCTTCAACTGATCGACTACTACATCGGGCGAGGCGAAGACCACTTGGCAGAACGAGAGACCCGGCATTTTCTCACGGCATTTCCAGCACATCCTTCCATCCCGAAGGCAAGCGAATCGCTTGAACTCATTAAATCAAGGTTAAAGGCCAACCAGTATTTTATCGCGGCGGTTCTTCCATTATCGGGACACCTATCCGCCTTCGCCAATGACGTCCTGGAGGGAATTCAGTTGGCGGTGGAACGGACTCGAGAGGAGCCCGGAATCCCATCCATTGGGTTGATCGTGAAGGATCATGATGCCGACCGGCAGGGTTTTTTGGATGATCTCTCGGCGCTGCTCAATGACGACCGTCCACTCGTTGTCATCGGGCCGATGCTGTCAAAAAATCTTCCGGTCATGGCCGAAATGGCGCAAAAGACCAGGGTTCCGTTGATTACACCGACGGCGACACTTCCCAATGTCCGCCGGTTGGGCAACTATCTCTTCAGCACGTCGATGACATATGCCATGCAGGCCGAACGCATCGCGACCTATGCGACGAAAGAACAGGGCTATCGACGGTTCTGTATTCTTCACCCCGACACCGTCTATGGGCGAGAACTTGCCCGACTCTTTGCGCAAGAAGTGCGCCGGCTGGATGGTGAAATCATCTCCATCGAAATGTTCAAGGAGGGGGAAACCGATTTTGGTCCGCAGATCCAACGGCTCAAGGCGGAAGATCTGAAAAAGTATGGGCTGGCGGTTCCGGTTGACGCGCCACGACAGCCCGGCAAGCCCCCTGGCCGAAACGGAAAGCGCGTCCTTTATACCCCAGGATTTGACGCGATCTTCATCCCCAGTCGCTCACATGAGGTCGGCCTTCTTGCCGCACAACTGGCGTTTCATGACATCAAAGCTCCGTTGCTGGGCACCAACGGCTGGAACTCTCAGGACTTTGCCCGCACCGCCGATCGGACAGTCGACGGTGCCACATTCGTGGACGGCTTTTTCGTCGACAGCCCGAATCCCGCCGTGCAAGAGTTCGTACAGCGGTATCACAAGCGCTTTCAATCAACCCCGTCGCTCTTCACCATGCAGGGATATGATGCAGCCAGAGTGGTCATCGAAGGAATTCGCCATGGAGCCACCTCCGGCGAAGCGCTCCAAGACTTCCTCATGACGCAGCGCAACCTACCGACACTCGCCGGACCTGCCGGTTTCGGTCCAGACGGTACCCTGCACCGATCGCTCTTTCTTCTGCAGGTGAAACAGGGTAAGTTTGTTCAATTAGATTGATTGATTGTTCCATGAACTCCTTCTCACAAATTCTTCACACGATCTCGTATATGGGTCTCCCCCTGTTGCTTGCGATGGTCCTCCATGAATATGCGCATGGATGGATGGCGGAAAAATGCGGCGATTCGACCGCAAAACGTGAAGGACGGCTCACGCTCAATCCGCTGGCCCATATCGATCCGTTCGGCACCGTCATCTTGCCGCTGATCTGTTTGATATTGCCCGGGAGCTTTCTGTTCGGCTGGGCCAAGCCGGTTCCTATCGATCCTCGGAACATGTTCAAGCCTCGACGCGATATGGCACTTGTGGCGGCTGCCGGCCCGGGGATGAATCTGCTGCTCGCCGTCGCGAGCGCCTTGTTCTTGGCATTGCTCCTCACGTTCGAACCGACGTTGTCGCTCCGTAAGACCGTAGGGGCAGAGGCTTCTTCAGACCTTTTCTCGGCCATGCTTCTCCGTCCGATCGCCGTCATGGCGTTGTATTCCGTGATGATCAACGTGTTTCTCGCGCTGTTCAACCTGCTTCCGATCCCACCGCTCGACGGCGGCCGAATTATGACGGCACTGCTGCCGCCGACCCCTGCTATGGCCTTAGCCCGATTGGAACCGTATGGCATGCTTATCCTCGTGGGACTCATCGTGTTCGACAAAGAACTGGGTGTTATCCACACGATCGCCGGAAC
>JAICUC010000167.1 GCA_025936075.1 Nitrospira sp.
AATCAGACTGTCTTCATGAAAACATCAGACAAACGTCTCCTCGCATGACAACGTTGTCCAAAACTCGAGTTTTTCAGCAGACTGCTAATGAGTCGTTCCGTCCTGGCCTAGGGTGAGGAGACGGTCTAAGGCCCGTTTTCTCGTCGTGCTTTCTACAAATCCTGCCATGTCAAGGACAGAACGTTCTCCCTCATTATTCAACAGATGCCCCAAGCTAGTCGTGAGTGCCTGAAAAGTTCTGTCATACGCGCTCATTTTACTCGCAAATTCTTCTTCCATCTGCCGGGCATGGGGAAATGCCTCCATGTGTTGCCGGAACCGCGCTACGGCTCTCTCCCTGGAAGCCAATAATTTGAGCAGCACACTTTGCCATAGCGCAAGCTTGACCGTTTGAACGGCCTCCTGCGGGATGACGGGTTTGACAATGAGACCGAACGCATCCCTTTCCAGATACCTGGACGCCAGCTCACGATCTTCACGGCTGGCGGTGACGAGCAAGGGCGTCAAGAGGTGACGATCCGCCTTGTATTTGAGGAGATGATAGCCTTGGAGGAGAATGGGACTGATCGCAATGGCATCGTAGCTAGAGAGCTGGCGATGACGCGCCAGGTCCTCAGTCGAGGTGCAAAGATCGACCGCGACATCCGGAATCTGATTACACACTATGCGTGGGAGTAGGTCTATGGTGCGAGGATCATTCTCGGCAATGAGAATTGTCGACACAAGCCCACCAAAACTACGACGTCAAGTATGGCGGGATTTTAAAAAAAGAACTTCGGCGTGTCAAATAGGACTCAGTTCCCTTCCGAGACACCAAGACTAACATCTGGTAACTTGTTCACGCGCAGGTCATACTACGACCCATGGCCAAGCTGCAGGATATCGCAAGGACCAAAAAGATGATCGCGACGTTTATGAAGGGGTCTGCGCCGTTGGAGGCGTATTTACAAGCAGGGGGTGAACTCACTGACACAGATTTGAATTCAATCGAGCTGACCATAACAGGATTAGTGACGTTTCTTGACACCTGGAAGCGAAAGCATACCACATTGAAACTCTCTTCAAACATCCCGCTCGTGCGTCCATCGTCTCGGGGGTCCAGGCGAAAGCCGGTTGTATGAAAGCCGTATTCTTCGCCATCTTTATGTTATTCGCCGCCTCGCCGCTTGCGTTTGCCCTCGATACCTTAGAGGGGTGCGAAAGTTATCACGTCGTTCTCTACCAACCGGAAGAAGTCGTGCAGGCCCGCGTTGGCACCGTTGCGGACCTCACCAATTACATCGAACAACTACGGGCGGTCTGCAGTGAGTTCTTCGCCACCACGAGGACACCTGAGACTCTGAACATTGTTGTGGCGGTGCGCCCTGGCAAGCGGGCTCGGATTTGGTTGATGTCTTCTACACAGTCTGTACCGGATGCCCAACGAGAACCGTTGCGAAAGGACCTTGAAGCCATCCCACCGTGCGAGGTCCATAACGGCCCGCTCGTCTTCGCCATTTCCGCCAAATTGACGGGAGGCGCCGGCCAGAGCCCACGACGGGACGAGGTACCGATTCCCAAAGAGTGGCAGGAGGCCATAACTGCAACCGGCCGGCAGAAGGTCTCTGTTCCAGACGGCGTTCTTGACCTGATTTGGCCCGATAAGCAATGAAGGAACAGCTAACCAGGGATTGGCGATGTGCGTTGCCGCGCGAGCCTGGGGCAAGCGCTTGGCCGCCCTGATTTCCTCAGCGTTTTTCCCTTTTGCGAATCTCTCGTTTAGAGATAGGCTAGGTTCGCTCCCGATGAACCGGCTCTCTTCCATGGTTCGCGCGGCCCTGTCAAAATCGTCGAGCGGCTCAACGCCGAGGAGGTCTCGCCGTCTGGCTTCAACTTTCGGCGGTGGTCCACGCCCATCTCGCGGAGGCCCTCAAGCAGGGTTGTTACTGTGAGCACGAAGGCTGAGCTCGTCAAACTCGAAGAGGAACCGCAGCGACTACAGCAAGCGTTGGAGCGTTCTCAATCTAAGACCGGCCAAGTCGCTGACTTTATTCCTGATCTCGTCTGGGCGGATTAAGGCCGCCTTGGAGGACTTGACCGCCGTGACGCAGCACAGCGTCGGCATCGGCTGTCTCATGATCATGCCGAATACACTTATCGGGGATTGACCGGCTGAACCTTGAGATTGTTGGTAATTTCCTTGATGCCGTTTACCTCTCGAGCTAACTGTTCCGCACGAGCTTTCTCATCTGCGTTCGGCACCAAGCCATTGAGAGTCACACTCCCTCGTTCTGCTTGCACCTCGACTTTTGCAAAAGCATTCAAAGATAAATTTCGAATATTCTCGGCTGCCAGTTTACCCTGCACGGCCGCCTTGATCGTATCATCGTTCAGCTTTTCCACGGAGGTCTTGTCGATCTTGTCGATCGTGGTCTCACCGGCTAGGACTCCGCTCACCACACTTGGTACGAGAGCAAAAAGTACGAGAACAAATGACGACCTTTTCATAAGGCTTCTACTCATGAGTTATTCCTCCAGGATAATATTCTGTTACGAATAAGTCCTTGCATCCTTTACAAAGCTGCACGTCCTGGCTCACGGGTTTGTTGGGCAAAGTCTTTAGCGGACTGTCCGGCATCCTTCACCGCCTCCTGCCCTTGCTTCACTCCTTGCTCTGCAAATTCTTTGGCAGACCGCCCGGCATCCCGGACGACTTCCTCTCCCTTCTCATAGAATTCCTTCCCTCGTTCCACCACGGTATCCCATGCCCCTTGCCCCTTATCCAATAAATCATCCGTCGCGCGGTTCGCATAGTCACGCAACCTGCCGCGCAGCTCTGTGCCAGGTTGAGGCGCAAAGAGGAGGGCAACACCGGCCCCAATCAACGCCCCCGCCAGAAAGGCGGACCATCCCGTCGCATCCTCAGTTCCCTGATCATAATGATTCGGATTATGCATCCTCTCGTCCTCCTTCAGGCTCGAAAATAAAGTGAAGTCATGGTGCTGATGCTTTGAACTGACTGATTGAATCGTAGCGAAGCTTAAGGAGGTTCGATACTGGGGAAAAACATGGTGCGATGCCGTGGTATCGGCGCATGCAGAATGTCACTGTAGCATCCCTGGAGTCGCACCGCCTCAGGTGATTTTTATTGCTTGGTTACTGGACAGCCGCCGTAAAAGCTTGCAATCTGATCAATCATCCTCCCGCTTCTTGCCATGCTGGTCTCCCTGTGGGAGCGGAACCTCATAAAACTCATAAATCGTCACCTGCTGTTGTTCGTCACTAAAATCAGGCCAATGATTTTTGTCAAAGCCCGGCGCGTTTTTGAGATCTCGTTTGCTGACATCCAACAGAATCTTCTTGCCATTGGGCGTGAAGTGGATGACCTCCCACGGCACGACGAAATACTTGTCCTTGATGCCGAGAAATCCGCCAAAATCCAAGACAGCATACTGAACATCTCCCTCATCAGGATCTAGGACCAGATCCTTGATTTTTCCTAAACTTTTCCCCTCGGTGCTCTCCACTTTCATACCGATCACATTACTGGCTTTCAGCACCCCGGTTTTGTCACGGGCCTCGGCCCCTGTGCTGATCAAGGCCACGGCAACCAATAGACCCATGATAAGGGTATACCGCATTCTCCACTCAGAGCGACTCGTCATATGTGCCTCCAGGTTCAATATTCATAATACTTCGGCAGTATGAATGATTGCCCACAGAGCGTTACTAGGAAAAGCCAGAGTGTCGGCGTCCTTCGCGAGAGTGTGTAGCACGACTCATGGAGACACATTGTCTAAGCTTACGCGGTAAGGAAAGATAATTGCATCGTCGGAGGTTCGGAGAGCCATGCTGGATGTGGTCTGTTGATTTTACACAGGGACATCGAGCGAATCGACGATACATTTCGCTTCCTTCAGGGCTACCGCTGAGGCCGATCGGCGGGAGGCAAAGGTACGGACAGGGCACTCTTTGTGATATCCCCAGCAGGTCGATCTAAATTCAAAAATCCGATACGGGCAACGCCAAGTACCATCCTCGTATCGCTTGGGGGTTAATTCAATCTTGCGCTGTTTATATTCCGGCATAGTCGTATTCCTCAACGTCTCAGTGGGTTCGCTTGGACTGATGGCCGCCCTTGCGGGTGCCGAACAGAAATCGAGACCCCTTTGCCCAGACAAGGCCTCTGTTTACCCTTCGTCAACGACTGGCGAAGACCTTTCGGAAGACGGTGCCGTCAATCCAGGCCTGCTCAACTCTATTGGGCCGCAGATCGACAGCGGCAGCTAATATGGGCACTTTGACGCGAAGCATCTACACGCACGACAAGTCTGGCTTTCGTGGCCGAATCTTCCGTCATGGGTCTGCGATAACATCCGCGCGGCAGAATTACGGGTAATCGAACTTGAAAACTTGGTTGGCGATGGTGGCCACATTCAGCAGCTCCTTCAGGCGCTCGCCACGAGCAAGACCGAGAGTCAAGCGGTTGCGTAGAAGGTACCCGATAAAGTTCTCTATAGGGAGTTCCCGAGTATCAGCCTGCTCTGAACACATAGGATAAGAAGACGCAGGGTGAAGGGAGCAGAGCGCCCTCTCTGTTCCGGGTAGTCCTGCCTAGCTCCGCTCTTGAAAAAGGGCGGAGCTTATTTTTAGTCAATGGCTCGGCCCGCTTATGACATGTTGAAAGGACCGTATGGCTGCATTGAGCCATAACGGACGGTGGGTCACTTTACGGTCCGGTCGGCAACCAGATGGCACGTGGGTCTGCGACTATACCATCCTAGAGATTGGACCAATACGATCGAGTAACCGCAAGCAGCGCTATCAGGAAGTCTTCTCTACTCGTGAGGCGGCGGAAGCTGCTGCATTTGAGGCCGCGCAAGCCGAAATCGATGCACGCGGCCCGCTCACCTGACCATTCTACGGACCCCGACTTTCTTTTGTATGGATCGCTGTTCAGCGTGGCTATAGATTGTTGTAGGGATTCTGACAGGACTGGCCACGGCACGAATACGATAGGGTACCCAGGAAACAACGGGGTCGCGCCGTTCAGAGTTACGCCCGCTCCCATTCTTCCATCGTGCCGGATACGATACTAAAAAGAGGATGCGCTGCTACGGGGATATCTCTGATACGAGATAACTGGTGAGGATCGCGTATTTCTAACTTCTTTTTGAGATGTTCCCATTCGAATTGTAGTTGTCCGGTGGTGACTGTCATGAGGCAACATACAGGTCTACTCATGATTTTTGTCGAATCAAACGAATAGCCACGCCGGAAGGCTTCTTGTTGTACTGATACGAGATAGGCCGCAATCCCTCCGGTGGGAGAGGAGCACGAACGAAAGCGGTGCAACTGAGGATGGTAGGTATAGCCTTTGGTCCTTCCATGCAGTACGTGTTGAGCAAGCAGGGCTTCCCGCCACAAGGCAACCAAGCCTTTACTGTCAAGGAACGAAGGGTGAAGCGACCAGAGACGCATAGGCAAGACTAGTCAGTCGCGCTCAACTGTTTTGGCACAGCCGCCCTTTTTCCTCCAATTCCTGAAGGTAGCCTGTGCTGGAGCGCCTGAGCTATCCCAAGGATGATCCAGGAACCTTACCGTCTACGATTTGTTGCCCATAGACAATACACTGGGCCGTGGCTTCTTCCTCTGTCGCATACCGACCGGTCTTCACGAAATGACGGCTGTCCTCGTCGTCCTCAGTCGACCACGAAATGAAGACATTCAATTCCCACTGGCCGGTATCTACCAGCTGCCGAGGAGCGGGTTGAATGGTGTAGCCCTTGTAAATCACGGATTTGTCCATTTCTGTGTATCTTTCCATGTCCCCGTACTCTTGAACAGACCATTAGCGGCCTCTACCATCATGTCATCCCATGTATTGCCCTAGGGTTATTCTATTCCAGACCAAGGCGCAAAGGCTCTAGAGTGACAAGTGAACAGTGCAGTAATATTTTGAAAAAGTTGCTGAGATACTACCATAGTTCACCAAATCTAAATGCGGTCTTCGATAAAGCTTCGCTCTCGAACGAGGGCCGGAGCTTTTTTCTGGTGGCCGGGAATATGTCATGTTCGAAAGGAATAAGTATGACTGAATCGAGCCGTTACGGACGGTCCATCACTTTGAAGTCTCGTCAGTAAGATGATGGTACCTGGGTCTGCGGCTATAGCATCCTTGAAATCGGACCTACACGGTCAACGAGCGTCATCAAACACCATAACGGCAGCTTCTCAACTCGTGGCCAGGCGGAAGTAGCTGCACTGGAAGCCTTGCAACCTGAGATTGATTTGCTCGGAGCTATCTCCGAATTGCAGTGCTGACACACTGCGCACTGTGTCCCTGTATCAAAGTGACACACTTACTCGTCCGTCAACGCTATTTATGTCGACCACTTTGCTGTTCCAAACTTGTGGGAAGAGCCGGAGCTTTAGGCGGACATCCTGATAAAGAATTGGTCGATCATGGCATCCAGCGAGGACGTTACCCTTTGGGTCAATCCGTTCAGGCGTACTCACCTAATTGCCCTTGCAATATGAACTTGCACAGCCGGGCCGGATATCTAGGATATTTATTGTCGCCCAGAACAGACTCAATCGACTGTAGCTACGCGACAGTTATCGTGACTGCTGCGACCGGACGATAGGCCTGTACCGTTTAGGACTTGCCCCCATCCAACATCACTCGGACTTGCCTTGTCCTGCTCAAATAATCGATGGCGAGAAACACCTGATTCCAGGTCAACTCCGGGCAAAGTTCCATGACCTCTTCCAATGGACAAGCCGTACCCCGTTGCTCGAGCCTCTCTCTGACTTGCTCAATGTGGGCTGCTATCATAGCTGTCCTCCTTTTCTTACGCGTCCTAGAGCTACACGCTATGCAAATAGGAGTCCTAATAAACATCGGCCCTTGCCCTAGTTTCACGAAACAATTACCAGTATTGGTTCAGACGAACCCAGCGGCGCCGATATGGTGGAGTTCATCAATAGATAGTGAGCGGTTGGGTCACCACCTCGTAAGCGGCTGTCTATCAGTGGCGAGCATTCCCTGGATAGTCGGGAGCCACCCTGGCGGTCCGCACCAGCAGGATTCGGGCGGTCTCCGTATCACCCTGATGTCAGGGAATCTCGATAAAGAGCCATGGCATCAAATGGTGAACCTTCCCTCTTTTAGCCAAGGCATTACGACCGGCACGACTTACTGGCTATCGTGCACCACATCCTCGCACAACCAGTGCCGGCCGTAGAACAGCCCTCTTGCATCAACGGAACTGAGTGGTTCGGGTAAGCCTTGCACTCATGATGCGCGAGCTCTCTCCAATCTCCACGCACATCATCAATAGGAATGACCCCGTATATTTATGAGGGCGTATTCTCTCTATTGGTCAGTGATAGCCCTTGCGGAAATCCCTAGTAGGTTCTCATCTGATTTAGCGATATGTAAAAAGATCCTGCATGCGCCCAGGAAGCCCCCGTAGGGGCTTCCACAGGAGGTGGTACATCTATTGGTAATGAAGGCAGATGCAGGCTATGGCCATGGACGGAGCGCCGCTACATGAAGGAACCAGGAGGGTTGCAGGTCCTGCTTGTGGACGACCATGC
>JAICUC010000231.1 GCA_025936075.1 Nitrospira sp.
ACGTGCCTCGCTTCGCTCTTTCAACATTCTTTCAATTTCGACGTCAGCCAGAGCTTGAGCCACAGTTGTCGGCAGAACCCCATGGGTTACCATATCTTTTTCTGCTGGCTGGTTGATTAAGCCTACGTTCGATTGCCCCTTAGTATCTTTCTGGGCTGCCTGATTGAGTACGCCTGTGTTCAGCCCAAACTGCCGCTTAATATCTTTCGTCGCTGCCTGACTGAGTACACCAATCGGTCCCAATTGCCATTTGTTGAGCTGAAATAGTCCCAAGGCATTGCCCAGCAATCGGAATTCCTCTCTGGCTTCCTTACGTGCAGCGGTGGATAGACCGTGGCCTAGCAGCTTGTTGATATTTCCCTTGAACCCCTGGAATGCTGCGATAGCAGCAGGTGTGTTCAGGTCATCAGCCATTGCTGTTATAAAAGCCAGCTCGCATTTCTCAATCGTGGCTCTGAGTTCTTTGTCAGCTGTTGACTTCACTTCCGGTTCGTCCAATCGTTGAAAGAGATCGTAGAAGCCATTCAAAGCGTTCTTTGACTCTTTCAGCGCCTGATCCGAAAACTCAAGCGGGCTATGGTAATGCGTCGAAAGGAGAAAGTATCGAAGGATTTCGCCCGTAATCTCTTCCGACCATTCCGACTTCTCGAAAATCTCCCGGATCGTGAAAAAATTGCCGAGTGACTTGGACATTTTCTCTTTGTTGACCTGAACGAACCCGTTGTGGACCCAATAGCGCGCGAATTCTTTTCCTGTGGCGCCGCATGACTGAGCTATTTCGTTCTCGTGGTGCGGGAAAATCAGATCCATTCCGCCGCCATGGATGTCGAAGGTCTCACCGAGGTATCTGAGTGACATGGCGGAACACTCGATATGCCAGCCGGGTCGGCCCGGCCCCCAGGGGCTCTCCCAGGCCGGCTCCCCTGGCTTACTGCTCTTCCACAGGGTAAAGTCCATCGGATGACGCTTCCGTTCATCCACTTCCACACGTGCTCCGGCTTGCAAGTCCTCGAGTCGTCGTTTTGACAGCCTTCCGTATTCCGGATATTTCGACACCTCAAAATACACGTCCCCATCCACCACGTATGCCAGCCCCTTGTTGACCAATTGTTCCGTGAGCTGAACGATGGCGCTCATATGTTCCGTGGCCCTGGGCTCTTCCGTTGCACCTCTGATTCCCACTTTGCCCATATCCTCTTGGTAAGCCTGAATGTATTTGGTCGCAAGGGCACCATAAGGAACACCCTGTTCATTCGCCCGCTTGATGATCTTGTCGTCCACATCCGTGAAGTTCTTGACGAAGGTCACAGCATAGCCGCTGTATTCCAAGTAACGCCGGAGCACGTCGAATACCAATGCACTGCGCGCATGACCGATATGGCAATAGTCATAGACCGTTACACCGCAGACATACATCTTCACCGTCTCCGGCTCGATCGGCTCAAACGGTTCCTTCTTCCCGGTAAGCGTATTGTAGATCTTGAGCATATGAAGGCCCCTATGGAGTCGTGGGGCTACGCTTCGGCCAGTGAGACCAGAGGAAGTACCCAACGGCCGCGGCCAGGACAAGTCCGATGACGATGTCGAATTGATGGAAATAATCCCGCAGATGCTCCCACTGTTCCCCCATACGAAAGCCGATATAAGCCAACAGCCAACACCAGGGCAGCGCCCCTACGAATGTGAAGACGACAAACCGTGGGAAATTCATCTTCGCAATGCCGGCCGGGAGCGAAATGAAGGTGCGCACCACCGGGAGCATTCTGCTGAAAAAGACGGCCGCCTCTCCATATTTTGCGAACCAACGATCGGCGACATCCAGATCGTGGTGCGAAACCAGAACATACGGTCCATAGCGCTCCGCAAATGGTCGCCCACCCCAGACGCCCGCGTAGTAAGCCACGATCGATCCGAGTACATTGCCGACTGCGCCGGCCAGTGTGACTCCGAGCATCGTAAACTGTCCGGTCATAACCAGATAGCCGGAAAACGGCATGATAATTTCGCTCGGGAGCGGAATGCAGGCGCTCTCGACGGCCATCGTAAAGAGGATGCCCCCGTAGCCGAACCTTGCAATACACGCAATGATGAATCGGCTCAACTCGCTGATGACGGCTTCGATCAGTCCTCCTATCATGCCCTCTCACTTCCTTGTACGGCCGACAGTGGACTGAGCGGTTGAGGATTTCTTGATGCCCCGGTTCATCATCGGCTCCCACGCGCGAAATTGATCCAGCACTCCATAGTGCGTCGTATCCAGACGGATCGGCGTGATGGAGACAAACCCTTCTTCAATCGCCTCGTGATCAGCATCCTTACTGCGACTCCACGATATCCGTTCGCCGGCAATCCAATAATATTTCCGTCCATGCGGATCAAGCTTTTCGATGATCGGATTATGAAACCGCCTTCGGCTGAGACAGGTGACCCGCACACCTCTAATTTCCCCTCGCGGCCGATTTGGAATATTCACGTTCACGAGCGTCTCCTCAGGCAGCCCGTGCGCAAGGACAAGACGGACCACGCGGACCGCATAGCGTGCGCCAATGTCAAAGCGAAAGATGTCTACCCCTTCTTGGGATACCGCCACAGATGGTATTCCAAGAATCGTCCCCTCCATCGCCGCCGACACGGTGCCTGAGTACATCACATCATCGCCGAGGTTGACTCCTTTGTTGATGCCGGACACGACGATGGCGGGCGGTTTCGGCATGACTTTGAGCAGCGCAAGATTCACGCAATCCACCGGGGTTCCATTCACGGCATAGGTGCGTGGACTCAGTTGGTGGAGCCGCAATGGTTTGTGCAATGTCACGGCGTGAGCGACTGCCGTGCGCTCCCGATCTGGGGCGACAATCCAAACTTCCCCGATCACAGCCAGCGCCTTCGCCAAGGCTGCGATTCCCGGCGAATGGATACCGTCGTCGTTGGTCACAAGGATGCGCATGATCGGCCTTCAATAAAAAGAGCTGCGCGAGGCAGCTCCACGGATCCTGACTGGGCGGCGGAATTCACCCCCTCAGTCCTCGGCCCTCATTACTCAGCACGAAAAAGATTGGTCGGGGCGGCGGGATTTGAACCCACGACCACTCGCACCCCAAGCGAGTGCGCTACCGGGCTGCGCTACGCCCCGACATTAGATACCATCTTGCCGATAAGCAAGGACTGCGTTCGATAAAACTACCCTTCGCTCATGATGAATGCGAGTCGAGAATTTTGAGAATAACCTGGAGATCCCCTCTCAACTTTTTGGCGACCTCTTTCGGGCGAAGCCGGCGTGACGCCGCCCGCCCACGACGTACCCAGTATCGCTTGACACCCTCAAGGGTATGTCCTTCCTCATACAGCATACGCTTGATTTCCAGCACGGTTTCGACATCCCGTTGTACATAGAGGCGTTGGTTTCCTCGACTCTTTTTGGGTTTCAAAAAAGTGAATTGAGATTCCCAGAAACGGAGCACATACGCGGGAAGCTTCGTCAATTGACTCACTTCGCCGATTTTATAGAAAACCTTGCTCCCCAGCCTGGGTTCAGTTCCCATGACCGGCCTCACGGTGCGTCTAGTTTGTCGACGGAGCCGAGCTGGTTGTAGACCTGTCTGCTCTGTGTACGCAGGATGATCAAAAAGACCGCCCGCAAGGCTTCAGTGAGGCGCACAGCGCGATTCCTACAGAGCGCCACGCCTGTGTGCGCCTGCGAGTCAGTGAGCGGGCCGTATCCCAACCTGGGGGTACTTTTTCGGCGAGAACGAAGCAGGCGGTTTTTTTCAGCATCCTACTATGAATTGACGTATTTCTTGAACACTTGGCTTGGCCGAAACGTCACGACTCGACGGGGGGTAATCCCAATTTCCTCTCCGGTTCGAGGATTGCGTCCCTTGCGGGCTCCCTTGCTGCGCACGACAAAATTTCCAAACCCCGCGATTTTGACCGATTCTCCCTTCTGCAGGACGGATTTCAACAAATTCAGGACAAACTCGACGATATCGGCGGCTTCATTTTTCGAGATGCCGACCTGCTTGAAAATTTCATCAGCGATATCCGCCTTTCTCATACCACCCCCCTACGTGACCGCTGCAACTCGCCGCGTTACTGTCCGACCGACCCTTCTCGTCATGCGATGAGTTTTGCTTAAGTTACGTGAGGTTACGATACCTGTCAAGAATAAATTTGGCGAATGCTTACGAAAATATTCTAGTCCTTGTCGAGAAGTTTGTATTCGATACTGTCTGCGAGGGCCTGCCATGTCGCCTCGATAATGTTTTCCGAGACTCCGACCGTCCCCCACTTATCTTTGTGATCTCCCGACTCGATCAAGACACGCACTTTTGATTCTGTCCCTCGATTGGCTGCCAGGACGCGCACCTTATAGTCAAGCAGCTTCACTTCTCGAAGTTGGGGATAGAATTTTTCCAACGCCTTGCGCAGCGCATGATCAAGCGCATTGACCGGTCCGGTCCCGACAGCCGCCGTATGCTCCACCGCATCACCGACTTTGACCATTACGGTCGCCTCGGAAAGAGGCGTGCCATTCTCTTGTTTCTTTTCAACAATCACGCGAAATCCGAGTAATTGAAACGAGGGCCGATGGCTCCCCATCGCCTTTCGCATCAGCAATTCGAACGAGCCTTCGGCTCCTTCGAATTGATAGCCTTGGTTCTCATGATCTTTCAGCGTATGAATCAGCTCGTCTACCTTGGCATGACCCTTTGAGAGTTTGATGCCATAGGCTTCAATCTTGCCAAGAAGGCCGCTTCGTCCTCCGTAGTCGGAGATCAACATCCGCTGTCGATTACCGACCTTCGTCGGATCGACATGCTCATAGGTAGCCGAATTCTTCAGCACAGCATGAATATGCACTCCGCCCTTGTGGGCAAACGCGGCATCACCGACATAGGGCTGATGCTTATTCGGCATCAAATTCGCGATCTCGGTGACGAAGCCGGACACATCCTTCAAATGGCTCAAGCGATCGGCCAATGTGGCCCGCCTCATCTTCAACTCTAAATTGGGAATGATCGAACAAAGGTTGGCATTTCCGCACCGTTCCCCAATCCCGTTGATCGTTCCCTGCACTTGAACGATGCCGGTTTCGACCGCCACCAGAGAATTGGCCACCGCCATATCGCAGTCGTTATGCGCATGGATGCCGAGTGGAACCCGACACTCGCGCTGAACCACACCGCAGATCTCACGAATTTCCCATGGCATCGTCCCACCGTTGGTATCGCACAGGATCACTCGCTCTGCTCCGGCCTCTACCGCTCTTCTGATGGTGGTGAGCGCATATTCCGGATTGGTCTTGTACCCGTCGAAGAAATGTTCCGCATCGTAGAACACCCGACGGCCCTTCCCGTGGAGGTATGCGATGGAATCGGCGATCAACTCCAAGTTCTTGGTCAGCGAGATCCCGAGGGCATCCGTCACATGGAAGGACCAGGTTTTTCCGAACAGAGTGATCGTCTTCGTTTCGGCAGCGAGCAAGGCCTGAAGATTGGGGTCCTTTCGAACGGGATTGCTGGCTTTCCTGGTCGATCCGAACGCGATGATCTGGGCATGTTTCAGCGGAATCGTCTTGATCATCCGGAAGAATTCAATGTCTTTCGGATTCGCTCCCGGCCACCCGCCTTCAATAAAATGAACGCCCAGGCTATCCAACTTTTGCGCAATGAGAACTTTGTCTTCCGCTGAAAAACTGACATCCTCCGCCTGGGCGCCGTCGCGCAAGGTGGTGTCATAGATTTCCAACGACGCGATTTGATTCGCAGACGGTTTTCGATCAAGAACCGGCTGTTGCTCACGAGCAGCGCGGGAAGAGCCGGATTGAGAGGGTTTTCGAGCCATAGGGAGAGAGGGTACCAGGAGAGAGGCTTCCCTGTCGAGACGTCAGGCAGGGGAACTCGCCACAAGTCTAGATCGGCATGCGAGGAAAGCCAGCCTACGCTGGAATGGCCTCATCCTCAAGCACAGAAAGGCTCGGATCCGGTGTGACAGTTAGCCTTTTGAGAGCGGCAAGATTACGAATGGTCGAAGCAACCGTTCTTCAATCAAGAAGCT
>JAICUC010000310.1 GCA_025936075.1 Nitrospira sp.
CGTTCATACGTGTAGAAGGCCACGCCGACATGAATCATGGTCGGCCTGAACCAAGCCACGACCGTTGGAAGGACAAACGGGACAAAAGCTGCGAACAGCCCGATGATGACGATCTTATTGAAGACACTCTGATTCCAGAACCATTTCCAGCAACGCTTCAGCCAATCCATGAAGACCTCTTTAAGAGTTTTATCACTTCGAACCGCCTAAAACATAGGTTCCACCATCAACATCTCAACTTCCGGCACAGGACAACGTGTCCCATCCGGAATGGCTTGAGCTAAATCGAGGCACACCTCAAGAGACGAACTATGCGAAGATTGGGAGTAATATTGAGGAACCGCCGAAGGCCCCGTAGACACGAAGCCTTATCGCGGCTTCAGGCCGCAAACGCCTGAAGCCGTGAACGTTTCTCAGTAGGGAACGCTCTCCGGCATGGTTTACGTCAGCCCCGTGTATGCCGGACATGCCCATGTTGCTTCATCCGTCTACCTCTCCATTCAGTTATCACACCACTCCCCATCGTCGAGAAAGCAGTCCACCCTCCCGGAAACACCGGCATACCACCTTGACCATTACCGCTTCTCACGTCATGTTATGTTGAAGCGCCCGCATGCGGACCCATGGAGCAAAAGGCTGAAGAAAGATCTACGGAGACGGCTCGTCGGATCTCGATCCGATGGAAGGTCGTGCAACTTCTAGGCGGGGTACTCGTCGCGATGGGCCTTTTACTCGATTGGCCGCCTCCGCAGGAAGCCAACTTGCCGGACACGTCTTCGTTTCTGATCATCGTGGGCGGGCTTCTCGGCGCTGTAGGACTCCTTGCTGCACTTCGGCGAGAGTAGACGCTGTCAACAACGAGGCAACCGTCCGATATCTTTGAGGCATGAGAATGAAAGCCGGGTTAACGATTTCCCGTCTGGAGCTGAACTGCGCTCACGCCATATGGGCTAAAGAAGGCAAGCACCTTGTCACCTACCTTAAACTGACCACCGAGTTGAGTTTGTTGGGTGAGATTCAGAATATGGAGTTGCCCTTTCTCATCTCGAATGACCATCGTTCCAGGAATACCAGTTGTCATTGAGACAACTTCTCCTTGTACCGGCGGAAGTGCGAGAGCGGAATCGGACGAGCTGACTATGCTCAGAGCCAGAAGGATGAGGCTGCCTAGAACTCCAACTGCAAGCCGAACCATGGTGACGTTTCCTTTCATGTAGGCGGTTCCCACGTGAGCAACATGAGCATTGATTGCTCTTCTTCGATGCCGTCCCCGATGATTGTACCAGTATGTCGGTCACTTACACACATGACGACATAAGAGTTTCAATGCAGAGAGCAATACTCCATTGCTCATGCCAACCAGGTCGCAAGGGAGCGAGGTTGCACGATTCAATTGTGACCTGTAGGTTGAAACCGGCATATGCGCTGGTGAACAATTGGTCCGAGGGACGCGTCGTTATCGATCCGCTCACTCGTAGATGAGCTACGGACAGACTCCCACATGATCACATCCACCTTCTGTTTGCTTCCAGGGATAGGACGCACGACCGAACAGCAGCTGTGGCGGGAGGGGATCGCCACCTGGTCTGATTTCCTCGCGACCTCGTCCGTTCGTGGCATGAGTTCGGGTCGAAAGGCGCTGTATGACGACGGCATCTCGGAAGCTCAAACGCATTACACACGAGACGATGCGCGTTATTTCGGCATAGTCTTGCCTCAGCGGGAACAGTGGCGGCTCTACGAATGGCTTCGTGAACGCGCAGTATATCTGGATATCGAAACCGATTCGTTCGGACAAATCACCATCGTCGGGTGCTACGGCCATGGCCGGTTTACTTCATTCATTCGCGGTGAATCGCTGGATGTACGGCAACTTGCGGATGAACTGTCTCAGTACGATCTACTGGTGACGTTCTGCGGGACGACATTCGATGTGCCGATGTTGCTCGCGCAGTTTCCCAGCCTGCCCTTGGACCAACCCCACATTGATCTGTGTTTTATGGGCCGACAGCTCGGGTATCGAGGCGGCCTCAAGGCAATTGAAGCACAGCTGGACATTACTCGGGAGGCACATCTACACGGCTTGAATGGTCATGATGCGGTGCTGCTGTGGAATCGATGGCGGCACGGTCATGATGAGGAAGCTAGAGCATGGCTGCTCGGCTACAATGAAGCGGATTGCGTGAACCTGGAGCGGCTGGCCGATACTTTCTATTGCGAGATGGTCAGCCGGTTAGAAATAAAAACTTGTCCAACTGTTGGATAATTGGGCTGTACGACCGTGGAGCATCCAGGGTGCCTCCGATTCATTACTTTGTTCAATAACCTGCCGTCTATGCGAATACCAATAGCGCTATAACACCATCACCATAAGGCAAAAGTCTAGGAAGCAGCCAATCAGGCCAAGGCGATATGTCCTCGGTGGGCCTAGACATGAGAGTTATCTTGATCGTTTCGCTTCTTCAGACCGAGATGAGCGATGAAATATGAGAAGAGCGTTGAGAATTACTTCTCTGGCTCAAGGATAATCCCATACTTGTCAGGATCATGTTTCCAAGCACCGGACGATAACAGGCCGAATAATGGGAGGAGAAAAATAAAACCACCAACGACATCGAGGATCCCTATTGAGCTCAGCGTGCGGGATGTTGTGCGATATTGCGTTTGATACCCCGTCTTTTGCACTTCTATTAAAAGATTATCGCCTCGATGAGCCTCAAACTGGACCGGAGTTTGACCGACCGATTGTCCCCCAGCGAGTACCTTCGCTCCTTCAGGTGTCGAAGTCACCTGTATAGTCTGCTTGGACGGAGCAAACAAAGAACAGCCGCTAAAAGTAACGAGCGCCAACAATGCAATGGCCCGACGAGAGACGGCCCATAACCGCCCTTTTTTCACCATTTAAAGAATCTCCTTATCGACGGATTACCAACACTGCCCTTGACCAGAAGTAATATGTCAGCTTTTTTCTAGAATCAGCCCGGTTATTGCAGTCTACTCAGTACATGAACTCCGGCAAACACATTTCTTATTTCGCGCAGGCAGCTTGTTTCAACCTTACCTATTGAGTGCTCTTCTCATCACATAGCCGCCAGCGCTTTTCCGATGCCTTCTGACGACGTTTCAATGCTATGCGGGCCGCAAGGGCCGGCGTCTTTCTTCAGCTGCAGCGGACTTGGAATACAAAAGAGCCAAACACTCTTCAGAGATTTAAAAGACTCCCCTCCCCTATCTCTTCTTCTCCTGAACTATCTGGCGGGTGAACGATGATTCACGAGGATCTGAGGAATTTGAGGAAGTGCGCATCCGTGGTCACTACCGTCAGGCCATACTGCATAGCGGACGCGGCAATCCACATATCATGGGTGGGAATCGGCGTCGCGGCTGTCCACAAACTGTTCAAAATCACCGCATACCGCTCTGCCGTTTCATCATCCATGGTCAGGACCGATACACGTGAAGAGGACAAGAATTGTCGCAGCCCGTCTTCATTCTTCTGCCGGGCACGGCCTCACAAAAATCCAACTCGCAACTCCCCCAGCACCAAGGGAGTCAGATAGATCGTGTCCACCATCTGGAGTATGTACTTGACAGAGTCATCGCCACGCATGAACGCGGAATACCCGACGTATCTAACAACACCCGGCTCACTTCCATATTTCCGGATCGATTGCCCGTTGCTGTGCCAGGGTCCTTTCGAAGGCCTCAGCCTCCTGCTTGCTCCATGATCCGGCAAGTCCATTCAGATCGTGATACCGCTGAACCTGCCGAGGTCCTGATTCGCCAAGATGATCCTGCAAGAGGCTGATGACCACTTTATTGACACTCACACCCTTCTTCTTCGCCCGCTGACGGATCGTACGGTCCAGCGAAGCCGGAAGATTTCTCAAGGTGACAGCTTTCATAACTTCTCCTTCTGCATCACCATATGCATCATAGCGATGCAATCCAACAACACCTCCTCCGTCTGTCAATGATCGCTAGTAGAGCGCCAACCTTCCTCCGCAGTCTGTCGCTCCAGAAGAAGGGCATAGGCAGGATGGGTCAAGCAACAAGAGGGTGCGGGAAGCAACCGCCCAAACCAGGGCATTGGCTAGTCCACGCCCTAAGCCACATCATGCTAAAAAGACTATAGGCACATGAGTTCTTCAAATACACTGCATTACCGGGGAGGACAGCATGAAAACCAGCGCGGCTCTCTTCCTTCCAATCCTCTTAGTGGGCGCAATCTCCTGCGGTCCGACTACCGACACCGTTGTAGTCCCATTCGAACTGAC
>JAICUC010000152.1 GCA_025936075.1 Nitrospira sp.
TGATTGGAACCGCCGTTCGATCTGAACATCTCGATGATCAACACGGCGACCGCAGTCATCCGTCCTCAGATACTCGTAATCCATCATTTGGAAGGCGGTCGCTTTCTATTCGACAAAGGGTTCAGTCTTCTTCTCCTTTCCGTGGACTTGTCATTAAGTAATGTTCGGCTTGCGATTACTCAGAAGTCAGATATTTGAGCAACGCAAGGTCCTCGTTGCCCTTATTCCATGCAGGTTTCGTTGGCATCGATGTCGTCTTACTTTCTGACTACTGAGTAATGCAATCAGGAAACATATGTCGGTAATCTGCACAGCCGCCAATGGCACATGATCACGTAGAGAGACGAAGTTCATCCGAGCTCTGAAGGACGCTGCCAAAATGATGCTGCCAAATATCGGCACCCAATTTGGCTGAGCGATCAAGCGATGACCCGACGGTAAGCCACTTGAGCAAGGTAGGGTGCAACCCTGCGTCAAAGAGCATGAAGCCAGCGGCGAGGCAGCAGGTGTCGGCCTGAATTCCGCAGACGAAAACGCGATCCACCCCTTCAGCCTTGAGATGATCTATGGCAGCGACCGGTGGCAGATAGCCATGTTTGATGAAGACACGGTCGGCAGGAACCAGGCTTTCGTCGTCGACACCGGGCTTCCAGCCGAGTTGGCGCTCGAAGGCGGTGATTGTCTCATCGTGCCGTTCGACGGTTGCTATCGTGTAGAGCCTTTGGCTCAGTTCCGTGATTTCTCTGATGATCGTGTCCGGCACTGCAAAACTCGGTTGCACGTCTACGACGAACAAAGCCTGTTTCCGAAAAATCATGTTGCCGGGTTGCGTCTCCATAAAGCATTAATGCATCTGGCAGCAGATATGGAAGACTGCCAGCTTGGCCGGTTGAAGGAGGCTCTGAACCGGTCGGTAACTTTAGGAATCACCTGTCCCATAACGCGTGACGCTCGATACTTTGCGAAAAGCGATGTTGTTGTGGATTGCCCTGATGAAAACATTCGACGTGACGGATGTAAACAATGTTAGAGTGAGAATAATCTTTCCGAATGGGGGCAAGGTCCGGTGCCTTGCAGGTGCTCTTTGTCTGAATAAGTAACCAAACAGCGGCCAGTAGCAAATTAACAAAGCTTAAGCAAACCAATTCGCTGCATAGAACACGAGCAAGGCGTATGGCATGCGACCCTGCTTCAGAAGAAGCTGTGCGACGAAGGCTAGAGTTACGACCGTCAGCCACAAAATTCGCACTGTGCAGTCATCCAAGCACACCTTTCAAAATGCAACTCGCAAGATGCAACTCGATTTACGTTGTTCATATGAGCCTCCGTTTCACCGTCCCCACGGCCTACTGTGAGATGCTTTCCGCTTGTACGATTAGAATAGAGGCTAAATGACGAGCTTGTTGCGCCGTAATCCCGATTAAGAAGTGGCCGACCCGCAATGCCAACGTATGGGGAGTTTGGACATGAATGGTTGGAACAAAGTGACTCTGTGGGCGGATACGCGTCTGTTTCATTTTTGCATCTCCTTTTTTAATATAATAATACCAACAATGGATTAAGGTTTCGTCATGGCAACGCCTCGTTCGTGGAGCGTGCCGACCTCACTGTCGTTTGTTAAGACGCATGAGTCAAAGCAATCCCCGTTCCAGAGACAACACCAATTGGGTCGATGAGAGGAACGTGAGAAAGATTCAGGAGATGGGAGTGGTCGTCGTTGAGTGCGCGTACGGACGACCTCTGTGCTTGCTGAGTGCTGACTGTCGGGAGTCCGACGGACTGTCGGAATCCCGGCATCAATGTGGAGGTCGAGTAATTCCCAGTTTCTGCATCCTATAGATCAGAGAGGTGCGCTTCATTCCTAGCTTCGCGGCTGCTCCTGTCGTGCCACCGATCATCCAATTCGTTTTGCGCAATGTCTGAAAGATCAGATCGCGCTCCGCGCTTTCGAGAGTCGGTTCAGCGGACGAGGGCGGCGGGGCGGTCATCTTCAGATCCGTGAGCGGCATGTTAAGGACAGACCCTTGTGTAAGGATCACCGCTCGTTCCACCAGGTTTTCCAATTCCCGCACATTCCCCGGCCAGTGATACCGACAGAGGGTCTCGAGTGCTTTTGTTGGAATCGTTTCGATTTGTTTCTTCATCCGGGTTGCGTAGTGCTGGACAAAATATCTCGTCAACAGAGGGATGTCATCCTGTCGCTCTCGCAGCGGAGGCATCGTGACCGGAAACACATTCAATCGATAATAGAGATCCGCTCGAAACGCTCCAGCTTGTACCATCTGCTCGAGGTCACGGTTCGTCGCAGCGATCACCCGTACATCCACTTGAATGGTCCGTGTGCTACCGAGGCGCTCGAATTCCTGCTCTTGGAGGACACGAAGCAATTTCGACTGCAGTTCCTGGGGAATCTCTCCCACCTCATCCAGAAAGATAGTGCCCTGATGTGCCAACTCGAACCGTCCGGCCTTCTGGGCGATCGCGCCGGTAAAGGCGCCCTTCTCATGCCCGAACAGCTCACTCTCAAGCAAGCCGGTCGGAATCGCGGCGCAGTTGAGTTTGACAAAGGCTCGATCGTTCCGACCGCTCAATCTATGGATGGCGCGAGCAATCAACCCCTTGCCGGTCCCCGTCTCGCCTTGGATCAGAACGCAGGAATCGGTCGGAGCCACGTGCGGGACAAGTTGGAGAACCTGCTTCAATACCTTGCTGCGACCGATCGTGTCTTCCCAGTGATGCTCGGAATCTATGTCCTGGTGCAGTGAGATGTTCTCACGCTCAAATCGGTCTTTCAACCCTTTGACCTCCTCAAAGAGTTGGGCGTTTTTTACGGCGATTGCAGTATGATAGGCGAAGGCTGCTAGACGTCTGAACTCTTCGTTACGAATAAGTTCTTTACGAAACATTGCCAGCACACCCAACACCGTTCCCTGAAACACCAGCGGATAGCCTGCAAACGATCGCAACCCATTGTCCTGGAGCCATTGCTTGTTCGGAATCCTGTCATCGTTCATGATGTCGTTGAGGCATACGGGTTGACCCGTGTGCGCGATGTGTCCGATCTTGAGCATGCCTAGCGGCACCCGCCGGTGCTCGCCATTGAGATTGGTGGAAAGCCCTGAGCTGGCCTTCAAGTGGAGACAGCGCGAGCGATCCGCGCAGATGTCGGCTTTGAAGCATGCCGTACAGATATCTCCAGGGCGGATCAGCCAAATTCGTGCGAAGGTTGCTCCAAATTCATCGACCAACCCCTGAGTGGTTGCCGTGAGGACCTCCTCCAGGCAAAGGGTTCCCATCATTGTGAATGTAATGCGTTCCCAAGGAGTAAGACTGTGTTCGGAAGACGTACCAGTCGGGCAGCCCTGCTCAGAAGTTGTCGCGATAAGTTCGGAAGTTATTGGGTGGGTAGTCATGATGGGCTCCTAGTGAGAATTACAACCAAGTGTGAACGCGGCTCCGCATCGACACTGACTATGTCATGATAGACGTCATCGCCTAAGGTGGCATAATTTGGCTGAGCCATCAAGCCATGGCAAATCGGCTCTGGACGCTGATCCGAAGCATCATACCGACTGGATAGCTGGGAGCCGGACTCCCTTGTTTTCCTGAGAGGACCGTGCAGCTGAGTATTATCCGGGAATCTGACTCATCCACCTTGCTCCGTAAATAAGCGTCTAATAACAGAAGCACCTTCTTTCCAGCAAAGTGTTTCCAATCTCTGCGATCCTCGAGTCCTGCTTTACCACTGCTCGATTTGCAGCTGTTACAAGAACCGCAAAGGATTGTCCCAAGAGTCCAACTGGCGAGTAAGGATGGTGGACAAGACGCGATAATTGCTTCCGTGTCGGATGTCCGTCGTCACTGACGTAGCTCCGACAGAGTTCTCGGCACTGCGTGGTTCCTGACGCAAGGCGTTCCTAAATGGCTACCACCGCATTCCCTGTGGTTCCTTGTATTTATGGAGCGGTGCGCTCATGTGAGCGTCAGCAGGGCAATGTGGAACAACCCTTGCTGTAGGAGAGAGTGTTGTTGAGATCGCGGTGGTCAACACGGTCATTCACCGACAGGGTCTTAGGTTTATGTATGAGAGGAGGGGTACACATGGATGGCGCGCACATTCAGGTGAGGCCTCTGAAAGTTGATTCCCATGCTGAAAATCACCGTTCGGAACGAGGCGACGAGCACAAGGCTTGTGTTGGAAGGTCGACTGTCCGGTCCTTGGGTGAATGAGCTGGATCAGTGTGTGCGAAGGGGCGAGCACGCCACCACAAGCCTCGTCGTGGATTTGACCGATGTGACTTTCATAGCGCCGGAGGGTGAAGCGGCCCTCATGCGTCTCTGGCGTCAGGGTGTAAGCCTTCGTTCGACGGGATGTTTCACTTCCTCCCTGATCGAAGAAATGGCCAGAGAGGATCATCGCGACTGAGCAGCTGTTAGCGAGCAACGCATCGACGTATGTCCACTGTCACCATAAATAAACAATGATGTGAAAGAAAGGAGTTCACAAATGAAAAGCCTCACCAATCGTCGGTCTATCAGAGTTCAAAGCCTCGTATTACCCCTGCTCCTGAGTGCCGGTCTATGTCTCATATCCGGCACGCTGATGGCGCAGGAGGTTGTCACGACGCTCATATCGAAAGATTTGGCAGAAGTACCCGGCAAGGAAATTCTGATGTACACCGTGGACTTTCCGCCGAACCATTCGAGCCCTGTCCATCGCCACAACGCGCCTGTGTCTCTTTACGTGCTGGAAGGCTCCGTCGTGATGCAGGTGAGAGGCGGAAAAGAAATCACGCTGACGCCAGGCCACAGCTTTTATGAAGGTCCCGACGAGGTTCACGTCGTGAGCCGGAACGCGAGTAGTACCAAGCCAGCAAAATTCCTTGTGTTCGTGGTTAAGGACAAAGGCGCTCCGGGGCTAGTGCCGGTGAAGTGACGACGAAATACGCGCCGCACGGTGAATGAGAACGGCGCACCACCCACAACTCCGAGGATGATCTCGGACTCCGCTCGTCCGCTCGCGGACGAAACGAAAGGAGAATTATGAAAATCGTGGTGATCGGCGGTAGTGGGCTCATCGGATCAAAGCTCGTCAACATGCTTCGTAAACACGGGCACGAAGTGGTAGCTGCATCACCCAGTTCCGGTGTCAACACCGTCAGCGGCGAGGGACTGGCCGAAGCGCTGAAAGACGCCTCGGTGGTCGTTGATGTATCGAATCCCCATTCCTTCGAGGCCGCGGTCTCACTGGAGTTCTTCGAGGCATCAACCCGAAACCTCCTTACGTATGAAGCGGCCGCAGGCGTGGGGCATCACGTAGCGGTGTCGGTTGTGGGAATGGAGCGCCTGCCCGAGTACGGCTACTTCCATGCAAAGCTCGCTCAGGAGAAGCTGATCAAGGGCTCCTCGATCCCTTACTCAATTATCCGCGCGACGCAGTTCTTCGAGTTCATTGGCAGAATCGCCGAAGAGGCCACTCAGGGTAACACGGTCCGTCTGGCATCTGCACTCATCCAGCCCATGGCGGCAGACGACGTCGCCGGTGCAGTAGCTAGGATCGCGGTGAGCACACCGCTGAATGGCACCGTTGAAATAGCGGGGCCGGAGCGGTTCCGTCTCGACGACCTCATTCGACGGGAGCTGGCTGCGCGCAACGATCCGCGCGAAGTTATCTCTGACCCGCACGCGCGCTACTTCGGCGGCGAGCTGAGCGAGAGAACACTTGTTGCGGCCGATGACGCGCGGCTCGGCGAGAGGCGTTTCGAAAGCTGGCTTAGTCAGTCTGCACGTCAGATTCCGAATAGGAGCCTGTAGCCCTCGGTTGGGATGGGCCGCCGCGAACAACAACCATAAGAGTCCAGCCGCCAAGCCCGCATTGCTGGATCTGTCGGCTATACCAGCTGTGTGGATAGAACATTGAGCAATGCACGAAGGAGATCACAAATGGCGACAACGCAATTCGAGGTGCAACGGTTCAGTATCACTTCTTCAAAGTCGTTCGGCGAAATTGTCAAAGCCATCGATGCCGCTATCAGCCATCCCGATGTGAGGGTATTTCTGAAGGATGTCGAGCCGGCCAAATCCGTTGCGGAGATTGAAGCGCTGGTACACCACGCGATTGGCCACTCTGATTTTATGGAGTTTATCCGGTTCGACCTTGGCGCAATCTTGCGAAAGGATCGTGAGGAGCAGGCGCCGCGAAGTCTGCGTCTCGTGATCGGCAATCCGCTGATCATGAAGCAAATGGTCGAGCACGTGCCGGATACCGGTTCCTATGCTCCGGTGACAATTCTGATAGACGAGCGCACGGACGGCGTGCATCTTTCATACGATCGGATGGCCAGTTTTCTCGCTTCGTACGGAAGCGCTGATGCGTTGAAAGTCGCGCAGGAATTGGATGCAAAGGTGGAAGCTTTGTTAGTCGCGGCTACGAGATGAATTCGACGGTACTGAATCCGAATTTATCAGTGGGGAGATTATGTCAACGATGCGTGTCACGCAAGTGATTCGCTCGAATTGATTTTAACAACGAACGAATAAAGGAAATGCGCAATGAGCATCATAAAAGCCGCCGCTGTACAAATTAGCCCTGTGCTTTACAGCCGCGAAGGCACTATAGACAAGATTGTCCAGAAAATTATTGAGCTTGGTCGCCAAGCCGTACAGTTCGCTACCTTCTCGGAAGCGCTCGTGCCGTACTATCCCTATTTCTCCTTTGTTCAGAGGCCTTTCCAGATGGGCGCGGAACATGTGAAGCTAATTGATCAGGCGGTAACAATACCATCGGTCGCCACCAATGCCCTCGGCGGCGCCTCCAAGCAAACCGGAATGGTAGTGTCCATTGGTGTCAACGAGCGAGATGGTGGTACGCTCTATAATACACAGCTGCTCTTCGACGCTGACGGCACCTTGATTCAGCGTCGTCGCAAGATCTCACCAACCTATCATGAACGCATGATCTGGGGGTATGGCGACGGTTCCGGGCTGCGAGCCGTCGACAGCGCAGTCGGGCGTATCGGTCAATTGGCGTGCTGGGAACATTACAACCCGCTAGCTCGTTACGCCCTCATGGCTGACGGCGAGCAGATTCACTCGGCAATGTATCCCGGGTCGTTTGGGGGCGACATCTTTGCTGAGCAGACTCAGGTCAATATCCGCCAACATGCGCTGGAATCCGGTTGCTTTGTGGTCAACGCGACCGCCTGGCTAAATGGCGATCAGCAAGCTCAGATCATGCGCGACACCGGTTGCCCCATCGGTCCAATCTCCAGTGGTTGTTTTACCGCGATTGTGTCGCCCCAAGGCGAATTGCTGGGTGAGCCTCTGCGGTCTGGAGAAGGTGTGGTGATTGCCGATCTCGATTTCTCTTTGATCGATAAGCGTAAAAGGCAGATGGACTCGCGCGGGCATTATAGTCGTCCTGAAATGCTCAGTCTGTTGATTGATCGCACGCCAAGCGCCAATGTCCATGAGCGTAGCGCGCACTCTATGTCGATTGTGGAGCTAGCCCACGATCATTGGGCCGAGGCTGTCGAAGAATTGAGATGACGAGTTCTTCATTACTCATTTAATAGAGTTTGTCTCAGCATCGATAGCAAGAAGCGTTGTGTCGCACTACTAGCCGCGTTGGCGAGAGCAATTAATGATCGATGATCGTGACAGATTTCGAACCATCAAACGACACACAAGGAGCGGACTTATGGCAACAGTGTTTACATCATCCGAGTCACATTCAACAATGACAACTGCCGAGAAGATGCGTTCACTTTTCAACCACCAGCAACGAGCCGCTTTTGATGAAGAGGGAACCCCAACCTACAGGTCCGTATCGATCGAACGAATCGCCTCATAACGCTCATTGTCGAGAACAAAGACGAGATCGCAAGTGCTTTAAACGAAGACTTTGGTCATCGCAGTACCGAGGCGTCTCTGCTTTTCGATGTGTGGTGGGTCATCGACAGCTACAAGTACAATAA
>JAICUC010000190.1 GCA_025936075.1 Nitrospira sp.
GCAACCGGCGCGAATTGTCGATCCACGACCAGGTCCACCGCCACCCCCGGCCATTCCTCCCGAAGACGTGTCAACAGAGCGCCCATCTGCACAAGATCGCCCATCCGAGTGATGTTAATGATAAGGACTTGCTTCACTGACCACCATTCCGGGCAGTTTTGAATTGGTGTTTCATTGTGAGTTCCAACTCAACACTGACATTCAAAGCTAAAACTTCCTTATACGAGATCTCTCGTTTCCGCTCGATAACTATCCAGCATCAGGACCAGCAGTTCCTCCCGCGCCAGTTCATGTCCCGCGCCTTTCGCCTTGATCTGGGCCGCCACGTCTTTGAGCTCTACTCGTTGATCCGGAGGAAATCGGCGAAGGAGCGCCGCAAGCTCGGATGGCGCATCCACCCGTTGCGTTAACGCATCGGCGTTACGATCGCCGCGCATGATGGCTCCTATTCGATCAGGCTGATGCATACCGATCGTCGCCAAGAGTTCCCTCATCCGATGTTCGTACGTGTGCTGGGCGAGCACGCGACGACGCGCGGCCTCAGCGATCGCCCGCCGCCCTGGTCCATCGTCGAGCCACGTACGGATGAATGACGGGACTTCTGTCGCCGCTGTGAACCGGATCATCTCATCGGCGGCGAAAAGATCGGGCAAGAGCGAGCGCTCGTCAACCAGCTGAAACGCCCCGCAAGCAGCCAATTCGAACGTTCGAGGGTTGACGAAGTCGGCCTCCGGATCGAGCCCGTCACCGGCACAGGAATGAAGATTCAGGTTGACTGACGTGGCGTTGAAAATTTTGATGCAGGTCTCCGTATCGATACGGGCACCGCCACGCTGGAGTACCGAGGTGAGACCATCCGCGCCTTCCCATTCATTGCCCCAGAGTTTGAACGACCAGTCCTTCGATAACCATCGAGGAAGCAGCGTGCGCCGATTGGCATAGCCGGCTCCGACGAACGACACATCCGCGCTATACTCGTCCTGTTCAGCAGCCGTGAGTCTGAGCGGCCGATGCAGAACTGGATCGGCAGCCATCGGCAGATAACTGACATGGCGCGCCCCCGCTCGCTTCAGCGCGTCAACGCACGAGGCTTGCTGGATGACGAACCAATAGTCGTACCCACCGGCCACTTGTCGCCAGTAGGTCAGATGTCGGTAGTTTTCAACGAACCACATCGCAGTGAGAAATTTCTTCTTGCGCAGATGTTCGAGTACGGCGAGATTCATCGGTGCCTGCGCAAGCGCCAACACAAGATCCGGCGGATCCTCGGCAAGATGCGTGACAACTCCTAAACTCAGCATGTCGGCAAACCGGTTTTGTATGGTGAGGCGATGTCGCGGCTCACGATAAACCCCGAACGCCTCGTAACTCGCATGATGCAGGCTCTGATCCAGCCAACTGACCCGATGGCCGAGCGATTCCAGTGCTGCGACCGTGTGGCGAGCGATCCCGAGTGAGCCGCCATAGATCGGCCCAACGACGGCGACATGGATTCGGCCGGCCTGCTTGGCCGCAACGACCCTTCGGAGCACCGCTTCCAAATCGCGATGAGCGTCGGTGTGCAGACGAGCAGCCGGCCCATACGTCATGAACCGGAGCGGTGCCGACTTGGCAGCCAGCTCCTCCGCCATAACTGCTGGCATTCCCCACATCCAGTCGACCTTGTTGACCCAAGTCTCCATAGGTCTGGTCGACGCGGCGTCTCTGAGCTCAGCTACATTGGGCACGATCACCACCAGCATTGCCCCTTGCGGCTTTAGAGCGACCAAGGCTTCAATGTGATACAGCAAGCCGACACCGAGCACGACTCCAAGTTCGCCGGCTTTCCATTCCAGCAATTGGGCTTCGGCCCACGCTTGGGCTTCTTTACGCGGATCATATTCACTATGAACCCATCGTCCTTCATACGTCGCCGATGGAATCCCCCCTCGAGAAGGGACGACTGTCAGCAGACCACCCGGATTCTCCTGCATAGCCTGGACCAGCGCCGGATACCGCTTGCGAAGGCCTTCGAGATTCTGCGCCAGATAGTTCATGAGAGGACCGGCTCCAGTTCATGCCAGAGCATTTCACGTTCCCGCGGTGGAACGGCTGATTGGCCGGCTGCCGTATAATAGGCGCCCCATGTATCGCAGTGGCTTGTCCATACACTCCAGCCAACCGGTGCATGGTGCTCCTGCTCACGGATCGCGGCAATGGTTTCGTCGATGGGCCACGTCTCATCCCTCGTGTCTTCGGCCTGCCACACGACATGATGGAACCCGTACGGTCCTGTTTCATGGACCCGTGCCCGCGCAAAATACCAACCGATCACCGGCCTGCCGAGCGCCGAAGCGAGATGCAGAGGACCTGTGTCCGAACCGACTACTCGATGACAGCGAGCGAGAATGACAGCAAGTTGCGACAGCGAGGTGCGACCGGTCGTATCCCAAATCCTGCCCAGAACTGACGGAGGCAGCGGCGCTTGAATCTCCGCGGCTCGTTCGTATTCTGTTCCGACCAGGACGACACGACCTTGCGGCATGGATTTAAGAAATAAGATCACCCACCGGCGCCACACCTCCGTGGGCACAACCCTCTCCGTTTCCCCGGCTCCTACAATAAGCGCAATCCATGGAGCACCGTGTTTGCCGATCGGTTCCAAATCGTCAGGCAATCGGACTGTCGGAGGATTGAGGACGACGACGCGCCCTGGAGGAGAGACTCCGCAGAGCCCGCAGAAGGCATCAGCCAGGTGCACGCGCCGTCCCAGACGCCGCTGCGCCACATCACGCACGTAGGCTGCCCAAGGTGTCAACGTCTCGCCGAGCGGCCCATGCAGAACTGGTCCTTTCATCTTGTGAGCCAGTAAGGAACCGGCCACGAGCGCCCGACGATGCTGATTGAGGACATAGGCACAGTCATACCGGTTCGGGGCCAATGCCGTCAGGGTTGCATCGACCTCCATGAGATGCTCCGCCCGCAAGTCCCGCTGGGCGGCCTTCGCACGCCGCTTCCAGACCTCTCCGTTCCACTCAAGGATCTTCTCGATGCCCGGCAGCATGCGTCCTACCTCGGAAAGATGAGACGGACAGAGCAGATCGAATTGCGTCTCAGAATGACGCGCATAGAGCTGCGTGATCGCCGGCAGCGACTGCAGAAGGTCTCCCAGTCTCGCTAATTGTATGACGAGTGCGCGTGGCATTCTTCTTATCACCTATGTGACCTGAACCGATTGAAGACTCTTTCAGATCCGAGCTTTAACCGATTCTGCCGGAATAAGATGGCGAATCAATTCATCATTCGCCGCCTCCGTCAGGAGCAGAGCTTGTTTTCCTGCAATCATCTGGCCGAGTTGGTCTAAGCCATCGTAACCTGGAGCAAGCGTCTGAAGCGTTTCGTATTCCCGACGAGCCATCTCGATCTGCTCGCCCCTCAGCAACACGCCGGCAAAGGCAAACCGCACGGCGATGTCGCCGGGATTTCTTGTCACATACTGGTGCAACTGTTCACTCAACTCTTGCCAGCGATTTTGCGCCGTGCCGGCACGGAGCAGCCAATGGATCGCCTCGGCATCATCGGGGTTTTCAGCCAACACCTCAAGAAACCGTTCCCAGGCTCCTTGTGTGTAGACCCTTCCCATTGCCGCCATCCCCATTCCCATTAGACATTTTTTGCGATCGGCGCCCTCCTGCCGTGCCGAAGCGAAAGCACGCTCCGCCTGCTCGTATTGTTCCCGTTGCATGCAGAGAATGCCTTTGAGCAAGAGTCCTTCCGCATCATTCGGTGAAGATGCGAGCAACGATTGCAAATGGCTATCCGCGCCGCGCAGATCTTTTTGCTCCAGCAAGGAGCGGATGAGCGACAATCGTTCCTTCGGAGCTTCTTGCAGGGCAAGATACCGGGAGAGGAAGGTCTGTCGCAGTTTCGGTTCCTGTAGACGTTCGCAGACAGATGACGCCCAGGCCAATACCTCAGAATCGTTGGGCCAGTCCGAAGCCAGACTCAGTTCACGCTTCACCGTTTGCCAGTCTTGTTTCAAGGCGGCGGCCTGAGTCGCGGCGACGTGAGCCCAGACCGCGTGATCCTTGATGTCGCTGAACAGCTGAATGTCGCCTCCATCGCGGCCGTTGCAAAACACTCGTTTCAATTTGAAACCGTCCATATGGAAATGCCTGTCTTCATCGGCCGCCCACCATTGCGCCTTCCACCGGTCCAAGAAACGAGCCACGTTCGCATCGTCGTGGGTCTTCCTTCCTGGAGTTTGGCTTTCAAGATGAACGACAACGCTTCGGGGTTGATAAACAACGACGTAGCCGCGCTCCCTCACTTTCAGACACAGATCCGCATCTTCGAATCCGTTCACGTACCCTTCGTCAAATCCACCCACTTCGTCAAACAAGGCTCGCCTGATCAGCAAGCAGGCAGCCGTGACGATTTGGAACTCGCGGCGCTGGTTCACGGCCGGATGGCTGGCGGCAAAGTTCTTGTAGATATGGTAGGGCAAGCGGCGCGCACAGTCCCGAACGACGCCGGCATGTTGAACCGTGCCATCAGGGTACAAGAGCTTGCTGCCGACAATGCCAACCTCCGCATGGCTGTTTACTTCCGCCACCAACGCCGTCAGCCATCCCTGCTGGGGAATCGTATCGTTGTTCAGGAAGACGAGATATTTCCCTCTGGCGGCTGCGGCTCCTTGGTTGCAAGCCTTGGCGAATCCGAGATTCTCCTCATTGGCGATGGTTCGAACATCTCCGCTCAGTTGGCGGAGAAAATCCGTCGTGCCGTCGGTGGACCCATTGTCCACGATGATCAGTTCGTACTCCGGCTGGTCGTTCAATCCGGCCAATGCCGTCAAACAATCCTTCGTCAGCTCCACTCGATTACAAACCGGCATGACGATGGAACAGATATAATTCTTGGCCCCTCCGATCGCCCGCATCTCGGTGAGGCGTTTGTCTTGCGCTTCGCGCACACCGCCGATGCGGTCGGCATAGGGTCGGTATTTCCGGTAAATGATCTCCGTCGTACGCCAATAGGTCTCACGCGTCCCGCTGGTCATGGAACTGCCGTCGGTTCGCCAGGTGAACTCGGCCGTCCTGACCGGCAAGTGCTTAAACGGGAACCGAGTCGCCATGCGGATCCAGAGATCCCAATCTTCATGAGCGAAGAGAGATTCGTCGAATAGGCCCACCTCGTCGAGACAGGCTCGGTCGTGCATCACGCAGAGAACAGGAAAGTAGTTGGACACCAGCAAATCCGCCGGTTTGAAATCACAGGAGTACGGCACATCGCGCCCCGTCTCGACATAACCGCCGTCGCTCCGTCGTTCCTGCACTCGCCAAGCGTCAGTGTACGCGACGCGGCATTCGTGGCGATCCAAATAGCCGACAAGCGTTTCCAAATGATTCGGGAGATACCGATCATCATCGTCGAGATAGGCGATATAGGCGCCCCTCGCCGCACGGACGCCACTGTTGCGGGCTGCAGCCAATCCACGGTTTCGATCGTGAGTGATGGTCGTGATGCGGTATCGATCGGCACAGGCAGCCACGACGGCCCCCACGTCACAACCGGCATCGTTGACGATGATGACCTCGAAGTCTTGATACGTCTGCGCGACCAGGCTTGCGAGCGCCGTCCGGAGGCGATCGGGACGATTGTATGTCGGGACGATGACGGACACTTTCGGTGTGCGTGTAAAAGGAACGGGGACCTCGACGGTCCGTTGGCAGACCCATGCTTGATAGATGGGAAGCAGATTCATGGAGCGGAGATCGGCCGGGGTGGGGGCCGGCACGTAACGCAAGCCCGGAACCTCGACATGAATACGGTCCAGTCCCATTTCGACGAAGCCCTGCGAGTTGAAGAGGGCACGCAGCTGCTCTTCGGTCACCCAGTCTTCCACCGGTTGATTGGGCGGCGCGATGGTCTTCCACCGCTCCCACATTTCACCGCGCGGGGTCGTGAGCACGACGTACCCGTCCGGCTTTAACAGTCCGGATAGTTGAGTGAGGAAGTTTTCTTTCTGGCCATGCGGCACGTGCTCGATGACTTCCGATGTCAGAATCACATCGTAGGGTTCGAAATCGCCGTGACCCGATATGATTTCCGCCGTCCCCACTTCAAACCGGAGATGAGGAAACAGCTTGCGCGCATGCTCGACAACGCCGGAGACCGGTTCGACCCCTTCGCAGGTCCCGTATATGGTCGCCAGATTCGTCAGCCACCCCCGCCCACAGCCGACATCCAGCATACGCAGCCGCCGGCCGGGCTCCTTCTGTTGAACCCGGCGGAGAATGTATTCAAGAAACGCCGCGATCTTGCTCCACCGTGCCGCCTCGTCGGCATTTGGATGCGGCGCCGACCAAGCAGGAGCATTGACGAACAAGTTTACATAAAAGGCGTCCGAGTTCATGGTCCCTCCGTTAACTTGTTTCGTCACATCGCCTGTCGCCGGCCCGTTTCCAGCGATTGTCGTCCCGCCGAATTCCGGCTCGACTTGTTCCAATTGTGTCCAGAAGGTCCGCCGTTGCACGGTCGTACGTTCAATCAAGTCAGGCGGCATCGCATAGGATCTGGTCAGGTGTCCTGTTTCGATCAATTGAATCCATCCCTCCAGGACAGAAGACCATTGGCGACAGGTTTCCCAGTGCGCGTAGCCGGCCTCGCCGAGAGCTCGGCGCAAACCCGGCTCCCGCATCAGAAGAGCTACGGCTCGTCGAAAATCCACTAACGGCATCACCACACCGCCGGCTTGTTCATGCACGGCGTCGCATTCGGACGTCGCCATCCACGGCAATCGATGGCTCATCGCTTCAAGAATGCACAAAGGAGAAGCTTCTGCGTGCGAAGGCAATACCAGGACGTCAGCCGCCTGCATGGCGGCGGCAATACCCTCTGGCGAAAGCCCGGGAATATAGAGGACCTCCGGCCGGCCTGACAGCGCCTGCCGTACTTGCTCGACATAGGCGGTGTTATCGGTCGGGTGGCCGATCAGAA
>JAICUC010000039.1 GCA_025936075.1 Nitrospira sp.
AGCCGGTGGGAATACGGTAAAAGATCTAGGGTGTGATGCAATCGGTTTAACACAAGGAACCCTCGCGATGCATAGTTTCGAGTATCACCACGGTGAATTGTACTGCGAACAGGTACCGGTCAGCCGCGTGGCGAAGGAGCTCGGCACTCCCTGTTATATCTATAGCCATGCGACACTCGTCCGGCATTTCCACGCCTACGACAACGCGTTCAAAGATATCCCGCATGTTATCGCGTTTGCGATGAAAGCGAATTCCAATCTGGCCATTCTTCGCATGATGGCAAAGGAAGGCAGCGGCGCGGACATCGTGTCGGGCGGCGAGCTGTTCCGAGCGTTAAAAGCCGGCGTACCGGCGTCCAAAATCGTTTTCGCTGGAGTCGGTAAATCGCCGGATGAAATCCGAGACGCACTGAAGGCCGACATCCTGATGTTTAATGTCGAGTCGTCGGCTGAGATCCATGCGATCAACGAAGTGGCGGCCTCGGTCGGGAAAAAGGCTCGGATCGCGTTGCGGATTAATCCGGACGTCGATCCGAAAACACATCCCTACATCTCGACGGGGATGAAGAAAAGCAAGTTCGGCATCGCCTCGAATCGAGCCCTTGAAGAATACAAAATGGCGTCCTCGCTGAGCTATACGGACGTAGTGGGCGTTCATGCTCACATCGGCTCGCAGTTGACGGATGTGATGCCGTTCGTCGACTCGCTCAAGAAGGTCGTCGCGCTTATCGACACATTGAAGAACCAGGGCATCAACATCCGCTACCTGAATATCGGAGGCGGGCTCGGTATCACCTATTCCGAAGAGAAGCCGCCTTTGCCGCAGGACTTGGCTGATGCAGTTTCGCCGCTCGTTAGGGACTTGGAGCTGACGCTGGTCATGGAGCCGGGCCGCGTCATCGTAGGCAACGCCGGCATCTTGGTAACCAGGGCACTGTACGAGAAGGCCGGGGAGACGAAGCACTTTATCATCGTCGATGCCGCCATGAATGATTTGATTCGACCGAGCTTGTACGGCGCCTACCACGAAATTCGCCCGGTGAATGAGGAAACAGTCCGTCGGACCAAACAGACAATGGATATTGTCGGGCCCGTCTGTGAATCAGGGGATTTTTTGGCCAAAGATCGTTTGTTGCCGGGCATAAAACCCGGCGAATTGTTGGCAGTCATGAGCGCGGGAGCATATGGCTTTGTGATGGCATCGAATTACAACTCTCGGCCTCGCGTACCGGAAGTACTTGTCAAGGGCGGAGAGTTTCATGTCGTTCGTGAGCGAGAAACATACGACGACCTCATACGAGGCGAGAAAATTCCGTCGTTCCTCAATGAAACGGAGTGAGCGTGAGTATGTTTACCGGATCGCTTGTCGCTATTGTCACCCCGTTCCGACGAGGCAAAGTCGACGAGCGTGCGTTAGCCGAGTTGATCGAATGGCAGATTGCTAATGGCACCAACGGTATTGTTCCCTGCGGAACTACTGGTGAATCAGCCACGCTTTCTCATAGCGAGCATAATCGGGTGATTGAGTTGACGGTCGAGGTGGTCCGCCGGCGGGTACCGGTTATTGCGGGAACCGGTTCCAACAGCACGGAAGAAGCCATTACGCTCACGAAACACGCGAAGCAGGCTGGAGCGGACGGCGCGTTGCTCATTACCCCCTACTACAACAAACCGACCCAAGAAGGACTCTATCGACATTATAAGGCGGTTGCTGAGGCCGTCGACCTGCCCTTGGTCCTGTACAACATCCCCGGTCGCACCGGGGTCAACATGCTACCCTCGACTATCGCCCGGCTCTCAGCCGTTAACACGATCGTCGGGGTCAAGGAAGGAAGTGGCTCCGTCCTACAGGCATCTGATATCGTGCAGGCATGCGGTGACCACATAACCGTGCTCGCCGGCGACGACTCCCTCACGCTACCTATGATGGCAGTCGGCGGGAAGGGTGTGATTACCGTAACGGCCAATATCATGCCGATGGAAATGACTGGGCTTGTAAAAGCCTTTGCCGATGGGAGGATCGAAGAAGCACGACGGATTCATTTTAAACTCTCTCCCCTCTTTGCGGCGTTGTTCTATGAAACCAACCCTATTCCCGTCAAAGAAGCTTTGGGGCTCATGAGGAAGATTGATCCGGAATTGCGCTTGCCGCTCTGCCCAATGGGCCAGGACACACGCGAGAAATTGATTCGCGTCCTCAAAGATACGGCATTAATCTAACTCTAGCAATATCCAGGTGCACGACAAGATGATTAAGGTCATTGTAGCGGGTGCAGCCGGCCGAATGGGCCGTAGACTGGTGTCACTGATCACAGATTCTATGGCTTTGACCTTGGCAGGGGCCTTAGAGGGAAAAGGGCACCCAGCTTTGGGAGAGGATGCGGGTGAGGCCGCAGGATCAGGTCATGCCGGCCTTCTCATCACGGATGATCTCTCCATCCTGATGGAGCGGGGAGAAGTTGTGATAGATTTTTCCGCTCCCGCGGCGACGCTTGAGCATATGCGGACGGTTGCTCACCATCGACGAGCCATGGTAATCGGGACGACCGGATTTTCTACTGTTCAACTCGACGAGCTGAGATCATTAGCTCAGCAAATTCCCTGCGTCTTTTCTCCGAACATGAGTGTCGGAGTCAACCTGATCTGCAAAGTCATCGGCGAGATGGCCAAGACATTGGGGGACGATTACGATATCGAGATCATTGAAGCTCACCACAGGATGAAGAAGGACGCGCCAAGCGGCACGGCTCTCAAGATCGCAGAGGTCCTCGCACGTTCAGTGGGCCGAGACTTGAACCATGTCGGAGTCTATGCCCGCAAGGGGATACTCGGGGAGCGAACCAAAGAAGAGATCGGGATACAAACCATTCGCGCAGGCGATATCATCGGCGATCATACAATTCTGTTCGGCGGCATGGGAGAACGAATTGAGGTCACTCACCGAGCCAGCAGCCGCGATACGTTCGCCCGTGGAGCCCTGCGAGCTGCGAAATGGGTTGTTCGCCAGCCGGCCGGTTTATACGACATGATGGATGTCTTAAGCCTTCATTGATTTCCTCATTCATTGCTTCACAGCATTTCATCATAGACAGCTGGTTGAGTTTTCAGCGAACACTCGACTAAGGTACCTGCAGTGCATTTCATCACGGCTCTTGTAAAAGTGCAGCAGAAATGACGACTTGGCAATTCTATGAACTCAGGGGGACGGTTCTGTCAAAAGAGAGGATTGTCCGTCAAGCATCCCAGGACTCTCGGGTAATTTCTGTCAGCTGCGTCGTAATCGTATAATGGTCAATGTTCGTCTACAGGGTATAGGGTATTAGGGTGTCGAAAAGACAAGAGCCAGCACCCACATTGGCCTGGAAGGTGCCCTTATAAGCAAACCTTGCAGCCCTCTGCTCATCAGAAGTGGCGGCTTTGGTTCGAGACGGTAGGATTGAGAATTAATGCCGAGCTGTGATCGGGCGAGGTTCCTGATCCGCTGCTTTCCGACGACCACAATTCAAACAGGCAAACACGGTGATCGCCAGTCCAGCGTCCAAATCCACCGCTCGTTCTGGTAGCATCGCCCCATGGCATTTATCACAGGTTTTCATGGGAGGGCACTTTAGCACCATAGAACAGGGTAAGCCAATCCTCCTGAAGTACTGGATGGCACTAGCAAGAGTCCCAATGGGCTCTATAAACATAGGCCTTTTGTGCATGTCTCCATCAGCAGTATCTGGAAGAATAACTGGTAGTTGTTATCTTGACAGACTTCTACCACTCTCATAGGGTTGTGGTTTCCTCTCGATAGACCACTATGTATAGATTAATTTTAGTCGTTTTACTCCTCACAGTTCTCTACTTCTTGCTCCGTCAAATGTTTCGCGGATTCACAACCCCGATCCAAGCTGTTCGGAAGAGATCGGTTGCGCCGGCTCAAGATGAAGAACAAGATCAGATGGTTGAGGATCCAGTGTGTCACATATTCGTCCCCAAGCGAATCGCAGTGGTCGAAACAATTGGGGGACGGGAGTACTGTTTCTGCAGCCAGGAGTGTTCGGTGAAGTTCCGAAGTGAGCACCCCATCTAGCAGGACATTCAGAAATTACATGAAATCATTGCCATAGAAGAAACTAAAGGAACTAGGCAGGTTCTTACAACGAGTCATTTAGCAGCCTGAGTAGGTATAGTCGGAAAGTTTCTCGTCTTTGTCAAACTTGAGAGTGATTTGACATTGATTGGGAGAGAAATTGAAGAGAGGTTTTCCTGAGGTTCCTCCGGCAATACGATAGTAGATCCAGGTCTCTCCACCAAAAAAACGGGAGGTTTTGCCGTCCGGAGCACCCCAGTTTCTTTCGAACCACCCCTTATCCTTTCCCTGAAGCTCGGCCGGTTTCAGTGAAGCTTCTAGGTATGGGTTCTTCCCTGAGCAGGATGAGGTTATAAGGGAGAAGAGCAGCAACCAGACAAACCGTTGCATCGTGATATTTCCTCTACGATCAATGGTCACTGTTAACCGCAAAATTCTATTCCCCGCTCGAAAATCTGTCAAACCTTCGTGCCGGCTTCTTGCACTGAAGTTGAGTTCTCCATAAAATGACCGATAGTAACGGTATCGCCACACGATCTCATCGCTAGAAAGGGGCAATTATGAAAATTTACCTCGATACGGCCAACGTCAAAGAAATCCATGAAGCGGCAAACCTCGGCTTGCTCGACGGCGTGACCACGAATCCCTCTCTGGTCGTCAAGGAAGGCCGAAGTTTTAGGGAAATGTTGCAAGAGGTGTGTAAGATCGTGGACGGCCCGGTCAGCGCCGAAGTCGTGAGCACGGAAGCAGACGCCATGGTAAAAGAAGGCAAAGAGTTAGCCAAAATCCACAAGAACATTGTAGTCAAATGTCCACTGATTCCGGAAGGACTGAAAGCCACGAAGCGGATGGCTGCTGAGGGCATTAGAGTGAACGTGACTCTCTGTTTCTCACCCACACAGGCGCTGCTGGCGGCTAAAGCCGGTGCCTGGTGTGTGTCTCCATTTATAGGACGACTCGACGACATCAGCTCAAATGGCATGGAACTCATTCGACAGATTTTGACGATCTATAAAAATTATGACTACAAGACCCTTGTATTAGTAGCGAGCGTCCGCCATCCGCAGCACGTTGTGGAGGCGGCATTGGCAGGCGGTCACATCTGCACGATGCCCTACAGTGTGTTTCAAGCGCTCTTCAAACACCCGCTGACAGAGGCCGGACTGAAGAAGTTCTTGGACGACTGGAAAGCGAAGGGGCAGCAATAGTGGGCACCACCGGGGAATGATCTCCGTGTCGGCGGATGTTCACTCCCCACTGCCAACACCACTCCACTCAAAGAAATGGGTGAAAAGGAACCAGTCAACAAGACGAGTCCTGTCGATATTCTCTATAAGCTACGCACGATCAATTTCTTTTCTCGCTCTCCGAAACACCGTATGAAACATCGAGCGGGTCAATTTACCGGTAAATGTGTTCTGTTGGCTGGGGTGATAGGAACCCAGGAGTGTCACTCCCCAGGATAATCGATAGACGACACCATGTCCGAATTTTGGGATCGGCGCCGGCATAACATGCCCCTGAGTCCGACAGGTCTTGAGGTAATGATCGAAGGCGATCTTTCCCAGAGCAATTACCACGCGGTGGTGTTTTAGAAGACGAACTTCTTCCAGTAAGAATCGGGCGCAGCGTTCAAACTCATCCGGCGCAGGTTTGTTCCCCGGCGGCGCACACCGCACGGTTGCTCCGATGTAACAGCCCGTCAACGATAAGCCATCATTTCTGTGTTGCGAAGTAGCCTGGTTGGCGAACCCATAGCGATACAACGCGTCATACAGCCAATCCCCACTCCGATCACCGGTGAAAATACGCCCAGTCCGATTTCCACCATGGGCTGCAGGGGCCAGCCCAAGAACATAGAGCCGAGCATAGCGATCTCCAAAGCCGGGAACCGGCCGACCCCAGTAAATCCAATCCCGATATTGTTTCCGTTTCTCCCGTGCGATTGCCTGTCGATAGACGACCAACCGGGGACAAGATGTGCAGTCGGTGATAGTCTTGTTCAGAAGTGTCAGCGCTTGCATGTGGGCGCAGTGTAACACGAATGGGAACCCTATTCTGCTTGCTGGTAAATAAGCGAGCTGTTAGCATAACTTCGCATTTCGTGACCCGCTTGTATCTGGATGGAAATGGAGGAGTTTGAGAATGATCATCCGTGGTATGCCGCCCTGGGTTGCTCTGATCGGAATCGGTTTCTTTATTTTGTCAACGTGTCCTTCCGCCTTGGCCACGTCCGAAACAGCGGATAATGGCGTTCAAAAATCAGAGGCGGAGAAGGATTTGCTCATACCGGACCTATTGGATTCGCAGCCCGAGCCTGAAGACCATCTGGTCATTTTGCCGGAAATCAAACGCGAGGGAGAACGGTTTTTTCTAAGCTCATTCAAACTTCCCGACAAGATCACGTTCGCGGGAGTGTCGGTTCCTCTGGATAACTGGCAAGTAAGAGAACGGATCGAATACGAGTTCTATCAATTTTTGGAAGATCAAGGTGAAAGCATCATCCTCGCCAAACGTACCGGGCGTTGTTTCCCTCCTGCCGAAAAGCAATTGGCTGAAGCCGGTTTGCCGGATGATCTCAAGTATATGTTACTGGTCGAGAGCAAGTGCATTTCAGCCGCCTACTCAAGAGCGAAGGCGTCCGGTCCATGGCAGTTCATCCCCTCCACCGGTCGTCGGTACCGACTGAAGAGCGACGCCGTCCGAGATGAACGTCGAAATCTCGAAATATCGACTGAAGCGGCAGTGAAGTACCTCAAGTATCTCAAAGATTTTCAGGCCAATGACTGGTTCTTGGCCATGGCATCCTACAACGCCGGTGAGGAACGAATCCGCAAGCTGCTCAAGGAGCAAAAAATCGCCGACTATTGGAAAATGCATGGCCCACGCGAGACCATGCGGTATGTCCCTCGTATCATCGCCGCCAAGGAAATCTACTCTCAGCCGGAGAAGTATCTTGGACTGACCAAGAAGGATCTCTATATACCGCTTGAGACCGAAACCATCACTGTGAATGTCAAGGAATCCCAGCGGGCGCTGACTTCGATCGCCGAAGAATTCGGCACCTATTTGCTCGAACTCAAAATGCTGAATCCTGAGTTCAAGAAGGATGTGGTTCCTCATGGCAGCTATCAAATCCGCGTCCCTCGGCAGACCTGTCCTAGCCGCTGTTTCAAGCAAGAAAAGATGCCATAGCATTCGCGCCAATGACGCTTCATTTGCCTCGTTCCCCTGCACAATCACTTCTTCGGAAGTTGATTGCCGCAGGACTGGATGCTGCCGACCCCTATCAGGCCGTACTCACCAGCATCTCACTCAATGGACATTCCCTGCGAGTGGGACCAAGGGTTCACGACCTTTCGCGTGTCGACCGTGTAGTAGCGGTTGGAGCCGGCAAGGCGTCAGCAAGGATGGCACAAGCATTAGAGGCAGTACTTGGGACAAGGTTGGACGATGGACTCGTTATCGTCAAAACAGGTCACACACTCGTTACCAAACGGATCGCCGTGGTCGAAGCGAGTCATCCGATTCCTGATCGTGCGGGTCTTCACGCAACCCAACAGCTTTTGCGTCTGACACAATGTCTGACGTCCCAAGATCTACTGATCGTCCTCTTGTCCGGTGGCGCGTCGAGCCTTCTACCGGCTCCAGTCGCCGGTGTGACGTTGGCCGATAAGCAACGCACGACGCGCTTACTGCTCCGCAGCGGAGCAACAATCAACGAAATCAACGCCGTGAGGAAACATTTATCATTGGTCAAAGGAGGCGGGCTCGCTGTTTCGTCCCGGGCGAGGATTATCACACTCTTACTTTCGGACGTTATCGGCGATGATCTCGGTGCCATCGGCTCGGGCCCGACAGCAGGCGATCTCTCGACGTTTGCGGATGCAGTGGGAGTGCTGCGACGGTATGGATGCTGGCATGCCGTGCCTGCGGCCGTACGACGCTATTTGTACCGTGGTCAAAAAGGAGATGCCCCAGAGACCCTGAAGCCCGGTTCACGACGATTGCGCTCCGTGCAGCATCACATCATCGGCAACAACCGGACCATGCTGGAAGCCGTCGCGCGCGTCGCACAACGGGCGGGCCTCCACACCAAGTTCGTATCCCACCCTCTCATGGGAGAAGCGCGTGTGGCAGCAAAGCAATTGACGGACCTTGCCATGGCGATTACGAAACGGCGCGGTATCTTGACACGCCCATGCTGCGTGGTGGCGGGAGGCGAAACCACGGTGACGGTCACAGGCCATGGAAAAGGCGGCCGTGCGCAGGAATTCGCAACATCTGCAGCATTCGAGGTCACCGGCCTTCCCAACACATGGGTCATGGCACTAGGCACCGACGGAACCGACGGCCCCACCGATGCAGCCGGGGCGATTGTCAGTGGAAGCACCATCGCGCGAGCGAAGAAATTGGGCATTGATCTCCGCTCAGCCTTAAATCGACATAATACCTATCCGGCTTTGAAAGCGCTTGGATGTCATATCTCTACCGGTCCTACCGGCACGAACGTGAACGACCTTTACCTCATCCTCCTGCTCTAGCTAGTATGCCGACTTATGGCCCATCCCTTTATCCTTCCGCTTTCTCAGTGTAGCGATGTCGATCTCACGGGAGGAAAGGCTGTGGGGCTCGCTCGGCTCATCGCGACCGGCTTCCCTGTCCCTCGAGGATTCTGCATCACGACAGAGGCATATAGACAGTGTCTACTTACGTCAGGCTTTATTGAAAATGAGGAATGGCAGGAGGTCTGCGCATTATCAGGAAACGCGCAAGCATCGGCGTTGGCCGACTGCCGGACTCGCATCAGACAGGTAGAAACTTCCCAACTTGCCGTTCAATGCTTACTAACACTCCAAACTCTCAGTCGGCCACCGAACGAACGTTGGGCCGTCCGATCATCAGCCACGAATGAGGATACGGCTCAAACCAGTTTTGCCGGGCTCTATCACACTCATCTGGGCGTAGCTCTGTCGGAAATTGAGGCCGCGGTGAAGGACCTGTGGGCCTCACTATGGGAAGACTATGTGGTGAGCTACACAGCTCGTCAGAGCTATAAGACACCTCCGAGAATGGCCGTAGTGATCCAACCGATGATCGATGCTCAATCGGCCGGAGTGGCCTATTCAATTCATCCAGTGACCGGGCGAACGAATCAGGTGACGATCAATGCCGTACCCGGTCTCGCAGCATCGCTGGTCGATGGCACAGTCAAGCCGGACCAGTATGTCGTGGAAGTCGCCCATGAAAAGCAACCGATTCGGATTCTTAAGCGTATTCTCGCGCATCATTCCCAACGACTGGTGGTTTCCAAGGATGGACTGCAAGTCGAACGGCTTGGCGGCACGACTCCAATCCGATCATCGCTCACCGATGCGCAGCTGTTTTCCCTCGTACGGACGACAAAAGACGTTGAGCAAGCTTTCGGGCACCCAATCGATCTCGAATGGGCATTCGATGCCGGACAACTATGGCTCGTACAGGCACGGCCGATTACGACGGTCCGCCCTTCCTCCCTGACCAACGACGACTGTGAGTGGTCGCGAACGAATTTCAAAGAGACGCTGCCCGAACTGCCGAGCCTGTTGAGCCTCTCATTTCTTGAACGGTTCATGGACCGCCACATCCTCTCTCATTATCGACGACTAGGATGTCGGATTCCCGAGGGGCTCACATCGGTCCGTGTCCTGAGAGGGCGACCTTATCTCAACGTAACCCTGTTCCATATGTTGGTGGCCCAACTGGGTGGAGACCCTTCGCTGAACGCCGAACAGATGGGCGGCGAACCACTACAAACCATCCCGGAGGTACAACCGCTCAACGGAGCGACGCTTGCTCGGGCCGGGTGGATGATGTGGGCGGAGATGAGGCGGGTTGAGCGGTGCGGCCCACGAGTGTTTCAAGAAATGAAGGATCTGGCCATGACTTATCGTCGTGAGCACATTCTGCGCCTGTCGGTGGAAGAACTCGTGCCCAAGCTCGACAGGCTCGGCCCCTGGTTAGAGGGCCGCGACGTCACGTTCGGCATTGCGGGAAGCGTCGGACAATGCTTGCAGATCTTCAGCCAATTCCTGCCTCGATGGCTCGGACCAGACTGGAGGGGGTTGTTGAATGCCGCTCTCCAAGGACAAGGGAGCGTTATCAGCGCGCAACAGATTCTCCGTCTCGCCGAGCTGACCGATATCGCCCGAGACGAACCGGCGGCCGGAACATTCCTCACATCGGAACCATGGAACCCTTCACTGTTTCGTGAGGCTCTCGCCGGCACGAAACTCCTACGGGCCTTCGACAGATATTTGAACGACTATGGGCATCGCGCCGTCGGTGAGTCGGACGTCATGTCACCGCGTCTCGCCGATAACCCTGAAGCGATTCTGACGATCGTGCGGATCCAACTCATCGCCGGCTCTCCTTCACGGAAGAGCATTCTCTCGCGCCAAAATAAGGCAAGAACCACTGCGCTGGCTCACATCAAGCGACGCATCGGCTGGCGATACCATAGATGGATCATCCTTATGTGGTGTTACCGAAGACTCTGTCGGTTCTTCGCGCTGCGTGAAGCCAATCGGCACCACTTGATGTATTACTCGACGGCCATCCGCACCCTCTTGATGCGCCTTGGAGAGCGTCTGGTCGAACGGGAGTTGCTCCAGCAGGTTGACGATATCTTTTTTCTGACGATCGACGATCGAGCCGACCTGTTGACGGGAAACACACGAGACTGGAAAGCCGTGATCAAAGCTCGGAGAACCGAGAGAGAGCACAACGCAGCGGTTGCAGTACCCGACACGATTCGCGACTGGGAAACCGCGAGCGAGCAATCCCTGACCTCCGACCGATCTGAAGGGAACGGCATCCTGTCGGGTACGCCGATCAGTGCTGGGACCGTGGCAGGGCCGGTTCGAGTGGTTCGCTCGGTGGCGGATTGGGGCAAGGTGATGCCAGGTGAGATTCTGGTGGTCCCGGTTATTGATCCTGGATTAGCTCCTCTTTTCGGTCTCGTCGGAGGTCTGATCGCCGAAATGGGCGGCACACTGTCTCATGGAGCCATCATCGCTCGCGAGTATGGACTGCCCACTATTGCCAACGTTGAAGGCGCCATGGCACGGCTTGCTGATGGGCAACGCATCACGGTTGACGCCGGATCAGGGACCATTTGTATCCAACCCTCTCCACACCCCTAGGATAAATAGAGCTGATCGATTGGGGCCTTCTGCTTCTTGACCTTTTTCAATTCCTTGCGTACTCTGCCTCAAATTTTCTATTTTTACACTATATGCAGGTGTTCGCTGTACCGTACTTTAAGCGGATGAAGCGATGACAGACATACTCCCTATTCTCTTAATCTTTGGTGCGGGACTGTTCTTGGGGAGCCTGTTGACGGGTCTGTGGATTACAGGTCGCTTGCGGTCTCAGGCTCAGCGAGCCGAAGCGACCGTGGATGAACTGCGCAAGCAACTAGAAAGAGAACGAGACGCCCTTGTGTCCGTCCGCCAAGCATGGAACGACGTCCAACAGGCCCGGGTGACGGCGGAAACCCGGATGGAAGATATGGCTCGACAACTTCTGGAGCAGAAAGCCCTGATCGACCACACGCACCAGGAACTCATCGGATCGTTCCAGGCCCTTTCCGGTGAAGCATTGAAACAAAACAATGAAGCGTTCTTGAAACTCGCTGCCGTCTCGTTTGAAACCCTGCATGTCAAAGCGGATGGTGACCTGGTGCAGAGGCAGCAGGCAATCGATGCCTTGGTACGCCCACTTCAGGAATCACTGCACCGCTATGCAGAGCAAGTACGTTTGCTGGAACAATCTCGCCAGTCGGCCTATGGCGGATTGGATCAGCATCTCCGATCATTAGCGGAATCGCAACAACGGCTGCAGCAGGAGACAGGGAATCTGGTGAAAGCTCTGCGGGCTCCGACCGTACGAGGCCAATGGGGCGAGTTAACGTTGAAGCGGGTGGCTGAGCTCGCTGGTATGGTGGACCATTGCGATTTCGCCGAGCAACCCTCTGTGACCGGCGATGAAGGACGCCACCGACCGGATATGATTGTGCAGTTGCCTGGAGGACGTCAAATTATCGTGGATGCGAAGACAGTGCTCTCGGCCTACCTGGAAGCCCATGAAGCTCAGAACGAGTCCCAACAGGCTGAGGCCTTGCGTCGCCACGCTGCTCAAGTGAAATGCCGCATGGACGAACTGTCTCTGAAAGCGTACTGGACTCAGTTCGACCGTGCACCGGAGTTTGTCGTGTTGTTTCTCCCAGGGGAGCAATTCCTCGGGGCGGCATTGGACCAGAATCCCCGTCTTATTGAAGAGGGGTTTGCAAACGGCATTGTGTTGGCGAGCCCGGCGACGCTCATTGCGTTGCTTCGGGCTGTCGCGTACGGCTGGCGCCAAGAACGGATGACCGCCCATGCGGAAGAAGCCGGTCGGCTAGGCAAAGAACTGTATGAGCGCATGGCGATACTGGCTGAACATATGAACGATGTCGGCCAGGCTCTCGGCAAAAGCGTGTCTGCGTACAACCGGGCCGTCGGTTCTCTTGAGACACGCATTCTTCCGGCCGCACGGCGTTTCAAAGAGTTGGGGGTATCGTCGGATCGCGACATTCCGGTGTTGGGACCGACGGAAGTTGTTCCACGCAAGACCTTGCCGTTTGATATCGAATGAAGGAGCAGGCAGGCATGACCGACGAACAAGCCATGGTCGAAGCATTTCATAGCAAGTTCGGGATTTTGATACAGACAGCCCCAATGGACGTGAATGAGGAGACGAAACAACTTCGCGTGCGACTCATTCAGGAAGAGTTCGATGAGTTACAAGAAGCCATGGCCACTGGAAATCTAGCCGCGGTGGCCAAAGAAATGGCGGACCTCCTGTATGTAACCTATGGAACTGCGGTTTCCTATGGGATCGATATGGAACCCGTGTTTCAGGAAGTGCACCGGTCGAATCTCAGCAAAGTCGGGGGCTACAAGCGGGCGGACGGGAAATGGGTGAAGCCGCCCACGTACTCGCCGGCCGACATTGAATCGATTGTGGAGACACAGCGGGAGCAACCGTCGGCGGAGCGGCAGTCTATGCACGCGGCCACTGCCGGTATGCCCCGGAATTCATGAGAGATCCACACTGTCCAAGTTGCGGAACACCCTTCGTCCGAGTCGTTTATGACGAGGGAACCATGGGGCGACTCTTGAATCGCTTCAGAATATTTTCATTCCGGTGTCAACTCTGCACCACTCACTTCCGTACCTATCGGAATCAGCCCACAGACCAGACATCAGTCGCGGATCGCCGGCAATACAAGCGATTGTCGGTATCCTTCAGGGCCAATCTCGTCACAGAGAATGCCGTGCGGATTGACAACCGTGTGACGGATATTTCCATGGGAGGTTGCACGCTCGAGACGGCGACAGCCTTGCCTCACGGGACGTTTATCGAGTTGGTCATCAAACCGGCTTCCGACGAGGAGCCCATTAAGATCGAGACAGCTATGGTGTGTTCTTCGCGTCCTGACTCGATGGGCATCCGGTTCCTCGAAATGGTGACAGACGATAAGAACCGCCTCAGCCAAGTCATCCTCAGCCTGCTGGTGGGACAAAGCGCCAACCTACAGCTTTTCTCATGAGAATCCCTCGATACGAGAGGAAGACCTCCGTGGAAAGGCTACCAGAAGATTATCAATAAGACGAACAGCGCCGAGCTGCACCGCTCCAAGAAGGACCGCACGCGAGTTCACATAGGAAAGTGGTTCCAAGGTGGTCGGATCACAGACTGCCAGATAGTCGATCGTGAGGGTCGGTTCTTTCTTGACGACCTGAACCATTGCATTCTGAACCGTCGCTCCATCGGTCATGCCTTCTCGGATCACCCCGGCTCCTGCTCGCAGACTTTTGTACAACGTAGCTGCACGAATTCGATCGTCAGGCGACAAGTAGATATTCCGTGAGCTCAGCGCGAGTCCGTCCGCTTCGCGCACCGTGGGATGCACGACAATCTCCACACCGAGGTCCAGATCCTTCACCAGCTGCCGGACCAATACCGATTGTTGAAAATCTTTTTGCCCAAAGAGCGCGATCAGAGGACGAACGATCCCGAAAAGCTTCGTCACGACGGTCGCCACACCCGAAAAATGATGAGGACGCGCCTCTCCTTCCCACCGGCGTGCAATTGCAGGCAATGTCACCATGGTTTGAAAGCCGCTCGGATACATGGTCTTCACGGTCGGCTCAAAACAGACATCAACGCCTTCTTTCCGGCATAGTGCTTGATCCTGTGAGATCGGGCGTGGATATTGGGCCAGATCTTCCTGAGGACCGAACTGCGTGGGGTTCACAAAAATACTGACGACCAGCGCATCGCATCGCAAACGCGCTTCTCGGATCAGCGCCCGATGGCCCTCATGGAGGGCTCCCATTGTCGGAACCAATCCAATTTTCACGCCTTCGCGAATAAATCCCTCGCTCCAAGCTGCCATGGCGTTGGGAGAGCGAATGATCTTCATGAGCCGAGTGGCGAACTGCAAGCCGGGCGTGAGCCATATCGTGTTGAAGGCTGGGGAAAAAGGAGACGGACTTGAGATTGGTCTTTAACTTCCGTCAGCAACCGGGCCATCGATTGTTTGAGCGTCGGATGGACCCACAGCGGATCCAGTTCATTCATAGGCATGAGGACAAATCGTCGCTGATGGAGACGAGGATGCGGAATGGTCAACCCTGGCTCCTCGATCGCATGCTCGCCATAAAAGAGAATGTCCAAGTCGATCGTGCGAGGACCGGACCGGTTGTCATCATCCCGGCCGAGAGAGCGTTCGATTTCCTGGAGGGTTGTTAAGAGACTGCGTGGTGTAATATCCGTTTCAAGCTGCACGACTCCATTGAGGAACCACCCTTCTCCTGGATCTGTCCGATTCCGAACCGGTTCCGCCTCATACAACAGCGAGATACCTTTGAGTCGAGAATGTGGGAGGAGACTGAGCAATGTTACCGCCCGATCGCAAAAATCCACCCGATCGCCGACGTTCGACCCGAATCCGATGAAGACGGTCTCACTCATATTAAACAGTTATGAGTTGTAAGATATGAGTTTTAGTTGTGGGAAACTAAAAACTCACCACTCAACACTAAAAACCGGCTTTTTTGATTCGTTCCACCGCTTCCGCCAACCGTTCTTTGGATGTGCACAGCGTCATGCGGATATACCCCTCTCCTGGCGCGCCGAATCCATTGCCGGGAGTCGTCACGATACCGGTTTTCTCCAAAAGGTGCGCGGTAAACGACGTCGATGTATAACCCTTCGGCACCGTCACCCACACATAGAACGCAGCCGGAGGGGGATCCACTTCTAATCCGAGACTCTTAAGACCGGGAATAAGGATGTCTCGGCGATCCTGATAGGTCTTTCTCAAACTGTCGGTCACCGAGTCGTCTAAGGCCAGGGCGGTGATGCCCGCCTCTTGAACTGCCTCAAAACAGCCGGAGTCCAGATTGCTCTTCACTTGACCGAGGCCGGCCAAGACTTCCTTGTTGCCCACGGCAAAGCCGATGCGCCAGCCGGTCATATTGTACGTCTTGGAAAGTGAATGGAACTCAACTCCGACGTCCTTGGCGCCCTCAACTTCCATAAAGCTCGCCGGGCGACGCCCATCATAATAGACCTCTGAATAAGCGGCATCATGGCACACGATGATCCGGTGCTCCTGAGCAAAATCCACGACCCACTTGAGGTAATCCTTCGTCATGACCACCGAGGTGGGATTATTCGGCGAATTGAGCCACATCAGCTTGGCCTTCTTGGCCACCTCTTTCGGGATCGCACCGAGATCAGGCAAGAAACCGTTGGATTTCATCAGCGGCATGATGTGGGACGTGCCGCCGGCAAAACTGGTACCGACAGGATATACCGGATAGCCGGGGCTCGGCACCAAGACGACATCCCCTGGATCAACGAAGGCAAGGTGAATATGTCCGATGCCCTCCTTCGAACCGATCAGCGTGAGGACCTCGTTCGCCGGGTCAAGCGTCACGTTGAATCGGTGTCTGTACCAAGCAGCGACGGCTTTCCTGAAGGACAACATGCCTTCATAGGAGGGATATTGGTGATGCTTCGGGTCCTTGGCCGCGTTCGCCAAACTCTCGATAATCGGTACCGGCGTCGGTAAATCGGGGTCGCCGATGCCAAGGTTGATAATGTCCACTCCACGCGCGATAGCCTCTTGCTTCATTTTGTCGATCGCGGCAAATAAATAAGGAGGTAGTGTCTTAATGCGTGTGGCAACTTCGATTGGGAAACCACCCATGGTCAATCAAACTCCTTTCATGATTCGGTCGCTTGGCTCGATAGGGCGTAGCCTGTCCGACAGGCCGACAGATGGAAAAGACTACTTCAGGAATGAGCCGGTAATCAACGACTGGATTGAAGTAGATGGCCGATCAGCCGATCAGCCGTTTGATGGAGATGCGGGAGCTGCGGCAAAGCGGCTGATCTTACTTGATGTCCGGTCAGACCCACTTTGATCATGTCCGGCGCACATTCTTGACAGAGCGAATCAATCCCGCTTTCCTCCATTTCCAAATGAAAGAGAAGGCCATAGGCACGATCGCCATACCGAAATGCCTGCAACGGCGCGATGTCGGAACCAGCCAACGGCACGCAATCCTTCGGCAGGTCAAAGACTTCGCCGTGCCACTCAAAAACACCGAAGGATTCAGGACCGGCCCCAAATACAGGATCTCGTTTCCCCGCGTCAGTGAGACGAACAGGCGTGATGCCGATTTCCAATTCCTTGCCTGATCGCACAACGGCGCCAAGCGCCTTTGCCATGAACTGACTCCCTAAACAGACCCCGATCATCGGCGTACCGGCAAGCAGTGCGGATCTGATGAAGGCGGTCTCTTCGGCAATCCACTTGTCGAAATCGTTCACTGACATTGGTCCGCCCATTACTATCAACAGGTCGCCTGCATTTCGAGGTAAGCCGTCTTTCGGAACAAGAGAATACTCAAGGCTCACGCCACGTTTGGCGAGAGCCTTGGCAAAAGCACCGGGGCCTTCGAATGAAACATGTTGGAGGCAAACGACGCGCATTGATCCTGATCTTCTTCAAGCGACTTGAGCGACTTCGGCTCTTTATATACCGAATGGCGCGATGGATAAAGAGCGCGTCCATTATACAGAACTAGCCCGCTTCTGCCGTGGATTCATGCAAACTCGTTGCTGAAATGGAGCAAGCGGGTAGTTCACGGTCGCACCGAAGACATCTTTGCCGCTAAGGTTTATTCATCGCAGGCTTTCCTTAGGGATCCGTCATCCT
>JAICUC010000314.1 GCA_025936075.1 Nitrospira sp.
CCGACCGATTTGGCGATCTGTTGGAAACGCGGGAAATCCAGCACGCGGGCATAGGCACTGGCTCCGACCACGATCATCCGCGGACGGCATTCCTCCGCGACCTTCTGGACGGCATCGTAGTCGATGGTTTCAGTCCGGCGATCGACGCCATAGGAGAAGACACGGAAGAGGATACCGGAGAAATTGACTTTACTCCCATGCGTGAGGTGACCGCCTTGGGCGAGGTCCATTCCTAAAATGGTGTCCCCCGGCTTGAGAACCGACAGATAGGCCGCCATGTTGGCTTGTGAACCCGAATGCGGCTGCACGTTCACGTGCTCAGCTCCGAAGATCTCTTTGCACCGCTGAATCGCCAAATCTTCGACGGCATCGGCATGCTGACATCCGCCGTAGTATCGCCTGCCGGGATAACCTTCCGCGTACTTGTTGGTGAGCACCGAGCCTTGTGCAGCCAATACCGCCGGGCTGGCAAAATTTTCCGAGGCAATCAGAAGCAACTTCTCGCGCTGCCGAATTTCTTCCGCCTCAATCGCGGCGTAGACTTCAGGGTCTGCCGTCTTCAATGCGTCCCAAGAACGAATGACATCGCTACTCAAGTTCTCCATAGTCGAACACCTACGCTGAAGGCTCTTCCGGTTCTTGCTTCTTCACCACATGAACAGTCACGGTCGCTACCACATCACGAGGCATCTTAATGGGAACCGGAACCGTACCCAGTTCCTTGATCGGTTGCGCCAATTGAATCTTTCGCCGATCCACTGTCACCCCTTGCGCGGCCAAACCTTCCGCGATGTCCTTGGCTGTGACGGAACCAAACATCTTATCGTCTTTCCCGACCTGCGCCTCGACCGTCAGCGAGATCGCAGACACTCTCTTGGCATAGGATTCGATTTCAAGTTTTTCCTTCTTGGCCTTCTCGACCGCCGTTCGTTTGGCATGCTCGAAGGCCTTGATGCTCCGACCGTCGGCTTCCACGGCCTTGCGGCGCGGCAACAGGTAGTTCCTCGCAAATCCATCGGCGACGTTGATGAGATCGCCGAGATGCCCGACCCCCTCCACGGTTTCTTGAAGAATAACTTTCATACCCCTACTCCTTCACTGATAAAGTAGCAGAGGATACTGAGCCGGGTGCGAAATGTCAATTCTGGGAGGGAGCTTGAGGTTAACTATTGGAGGACACCGAGAGCTCGGCCCACCTTCGCGAAAGCGGCAACGGCTTGTTGCAACTGAGCCGTTGTATGGGCTGCCGACATTTGAGTCCGGATCCTTGCCTGCCCTTGTGGCACTACTGGATAGCTAAACCCGACGACGTAGACTCCTTCCTTCAGTAATGCCTCCGCCATGGAGGTCGCAAGAGCGGCATCACCCAACATCACGGGAATGATAGGGTGTTCGCCCGGGACAAGCCGGAAGCCAAGCTTGGTCAGCTCGCTCCGGAAGAAGGCGGCATTCGCTCGAAGCTGCTCCCTGAGTTGATCGCCCTGCCTCACGAGATCGAGCGCACGCCACGCTCCGGCCGCGATGGGAGGAGGAAGCGAGTTGGAAAACAGGTAGGGCCGCGATCGTTGCCGCAGCAACTCAATCACCTCGGCCTTGCCCGATGTAAATCCGCCGGTCGCGCCACCAAGCGTTTTTCCCAATGTACTGGTCACCATCTCGATTCGTTCAGCGACTCCGAAATGAGCCGGCGTCCCCCTGCCTTGAGGACCCAACACGCCGGTCGCGTGGCTGTCATCAACCACCACCGCGGCGCCGTACCGCTCCGCCAGCTCCACGATCCGATCCAGCTTGGCCGGATCGCCGTCCATCGAAAAGACCCCATCGGTGACAATCAGGCGCAGGCGGCACGCATCGGCTTCTTGAAGTCTGGCTTCGAGCTCTGCCATGTCGGAATGGGCGTATCGAAATCGTTTGGCCTTGCAGAGCCTGATGCCGTCGATCAGGCTGGCATGATTCAGGGCGTCGCTGATGACGGCATCGCCTTCATCCAGCAACACTTCGAACAGTCCTCCGTTCGCATCGAAGCAGGAACTGTACAAGATTGTGTCCTCGGTGCCGAGAAACTCGCTGACGGCCCGTTCCAACCGTTTATGCAGATCCTGTGTGCCGCAAATAAACCGCACGGAGGCCATGCCATAGCCATATGTCGCCAACCCTTCTTTGGCCGCCCGCACGATGGCCGGATGATTCGCAAGACCGAGATAGTTATTTGCGCAGAGGTTCAGAACAGATCCTTGCGCCACCAGAATGTCCGACCCTTGCGGGCCCAAAATGCGTCGCTCGGATTTGTAGAGGCCTTTGGCACGGATGTCGGCGAGTTGATTGTCGAGAACCTTTTTGAGGGAATCGTAGGCCATGGTTAGAACAGGGCTGAGAGATGAGGACTGAGGGCCGAGTGAGGCAACCCTGCTATTCTCTCAGTCCTCGTACCTCAGTCCTGCTAAGGAATCAAGACCACCTTTCCGCACTGACCCGACTGGATCAACTCAAACCCGGTGGCAAATTCGTCCAGTGGAAAGGAATGGGTCACGACCGGTCGAATATCGAGACCTGCCTTGAAGAGACCGGCCAGCCGGTACCAGGTTCCAAACAAGCGCCGCCCGGTGATCCCATAGACACGGATGCCCTTAAAAATAACTTCATTGGTCAGATCAAAGCAAACAGGACCGGTGGGGATGCCGAACAAGGTGACTCGTCCGCCGTTCTTCACCGCGCGAAAGGCTTGATGCAACGCCGTGGGATCTCCAGACATTTCCAATGCGGCATCGACTCCTTCACCGGCGGTCATCTCAAGGATGGCCGCCGCCATTTTTTCCGGTGACTCCGTCTTCGCATTGAGGACATGATCGGCCCCGACCTGCTTCGCCAAACCAAGCCGATAGTCACTGACATCGGACGCGATAATGGTCGCGGCGCCGGCGGTTCGTGCGACGGCCGCGGCAAATAAACCGGTCGGGCCGCATCCCGTAATCAATACGGTATGGCCGGTGAGATCTTCAGCGAGGGCGGCATCGACGGCATTACCGAGCGGCTCCTGCACACAGGCTAACTCACGGGGTATTTCCGGCGCCGTCCGCCACAAAACATTCTCAGATAGCGCGACATACTGAGCGTAAGATCCGTCTCGATCGATTCCCAGAATTTTGTAGTTTTTGCACACATGCGCCTGTCCGGTGCGGCACTGAAAGCACGCGCCACAAGTGAGGTGTGATTCGGCGGCGACATAGTCACCGACCTTGACGAGAGAAACCTCACGACCAACCTCCACGACGTGACCGCACAGTTCATGACCGATGATGCGTGGCGGATGAATTCGCCGTTGCGCCCATTCGTCCCAACGATAGATATGGACATCGGTTCCGCATAACGAGGTTGCCGCTACCTTCACCACCGCGTCGTGTGGTCCCGGTGTTGGGTCCGCCCATTCGGTGAGGGTTAACCCAGGCCCTGCGGCAGTTTTGACGAGTGCTTGCATGGACCTATTCTATACCAAGTCGGTCACGTGACACTGTGTTTCGGTGAAAGAAACAAGTTGCATGGGATTCCTAGCGATGGGTAGGATGCCGGGTACATCAGACGCCCAAGAGATGGATAACCGTTCACACGGCGCGACAGGAAAAATCGAAAGGTTGATGGTATGAAAACTCACTCACACTGGTTGCAGGGAATCGTCATAGCAGGTCTGTTGGGGGCCTTTCCCCTGGGCGCCGCGGCGGAGACGGCTCGTTGGGACATCGATCCTGAACATTCAGCCATTGAGTTCCGCGTGACTCACATGGTGGTATCAAAAACGTCGGGGCGTTTCCTGGACTATCGTGGATTTGTCGATCTGGATGCGGATGCAAAAGTCTTGAAGACGATTGAAGCCACAATCAATGCCGAATCGATCAACACGAACCACGAGAAACGCGACACCCATCTACGCAATGCCGACTTCTTGGACGTCAAACAGTTCCCGACGATCATGTATAAAATGAAAAACTCCCAGAAAGATGGGGAGACCTATAAGGTTGTCGGTAATCTCACTCTGCGCGGCGTGACCAAAGAGGTCACATTGATCGGCACGTTGAACGGCATCACCAAGGATCCTTGGGGCAACACCAGGGCAGGATTCACAGCCGATGGAACATTGAATCGCAAGGACTTCGGCATGATTTGGAACAAGGCGCTCGACACCGGCGGATTAGTCGTCGGAGATGAAGTCCAGA
>JAICUC010000380.1 GCA_025936075.1 Nitrospira sp.
CGCTTCCTGCTTCGAGATCAGGCGTTTGTCCCAGAGAAGACCGATGACATGAGGAATTTCATAGCCCTTATTGATGAGCTCGGAGGCCGGATAGCCGTCGTAGCAAGGCTCGTCGCCTCGGTCGTCGCTGATGGTGGTACGAATAAGCGGCGCGACCATCACTTCATCGGCCTTCATGGCTTCTTCGATGGTCTTGGGAAGCTTTGGAAGAGTGACAGGCTCGATGATTTCTTTCACTTGGCCGGACTTGAGCAATTCCTGATACGTATCCTTGATCGCGGGACCGAGCGCGCCGAATGTCGGCGGAACGATCGCGCCGGATTTCTTGAGCGCGTCGGACTTCGATCGGGCCGAGCCTTCGCCTTTCATCCCTTCCTTGGCGCCGGCATGGCCGAACTTCATCCCCTTGGGCAAACTCTCCTGACAGAATCCGGAGACGACACCGATCAGCTTGACCCGGCGCTTCTTCGCGCCATACCACTCGGCGGCCCGCTCTTCCAGATCGCCGCCCATTTCACCGACGATGACAACCGCCTTCGTCTGCGGATCGTTTTCGAACATTTCGAGGTAGCTCACGTAGTCGGTGCCGGGATAGGCATCGCCCCCGATGCCGATGGCCGTTGTGATGCCGTCCGCGAACTGCGAACAAATCCAAATGATTTCGTTGGAAAGACCGCCCGACTTGGTGATGACGCCGAAGGAACCTTCCCGGTAAAGCTTGGAGAGGACAAGATTGTCGAAGGCCCCGCCGATCACGCCCAGCCGGCAAGCGCCGGCGGAAATAATACCGATTGAAGAGGGGCCGTTGAATATCTTGCCGAGCTTACGCGCATGGGTGCCGAGCAGTTTCGAGTCTTTTTCGGGCACCCCTTCGGTGATCATTGAGACCACCTTAATGTGTGGGTCGTCCAACGCTTCCATCCCGCCCTTCATGGCGCGGTCCGCACCGATATAGACAAGGCTTGTATTGATGGTCGGATGATGCTTGGTCGCTTCCGCGATGGTCCTGTAGATCGGGATCGCGATCAAACCGCTGCCGTAGGAAATCTCATTGGTCTTGCCGGCGTCGGGCGGATAGACGAACGCCTCCACGTTGAGCGGTCGTTTGATCAGATAACAGAACTCCGCCATGCGGCGGGCTGCATTGACTCCTGCAGCTCCCCCTTGAATCACCACGCGGGTGTCTTTATTGGCCAGAATACTCATCGGAGTCTCCCTCTTCTTCTCAGTGCTGAGTTCTGAGTGACGCGTGCTGAATCGAGAAGCCTGCCCGCCCCTCAAGACCCAGCACTTTCATTGGCTTGCTTTTGCAGCGCTTTGTCGACGATGTCCGTCAGCGGGGTGTTGCGGTCGAAGACATGGATGTCGAAGCCCTCGTCCTTCAGCGCACGCATCGCGTCAAGCCCCTCTCTCTCACGAGGCCCACCGCGGCGCACCCAAATCTTTACACCCTTCAGCTTCCCGTCGCCTTTTGCCTTGCGGAATCCATTGATGATGCCGCCGAAGGTCTTTTTCACGTCGGTAAAATTGGCGATCGCCCCGCCGACGATGATATTCTTGATGCCGGGCAACGAACAGACCTTTTCAGTCAGCACTTCAACGGCCCAATCGGGAGGATCGCCGGAATACTCGGCATAGTTCGCCAACTTGCCGCCCCGCGCCACAACAGCATCGGAATAGTAAACGCTCGCGCCGCCGCCGGCCGGAAGCATCGCGGTATCGCCGCCTGGAATTTCGATGAATTTGACGGATCCCTTGATCTTGCTGTCAACCGCCATTACTTCCACTTCATCTTTACTGTAAGCACGCCCAAATTCCGCGGCAAACTGGAAATTCCAATCCGGGTGGCGGAACTTGGCATCACCGTCCAGCAGCGTCACGGCGTCGAGGGCAATCAACTCGCCGTCGCTCTCGCGTGTGACGACGGGATTTACTTCGAGATACTGCGCATCTTCATTGTCGAAGCAGCCAAACATCTTTCCGGCAAAGTCTGCCATCTTCTTGGCGACCGATCCGGTAAATCCCGCATCTTTGGCGAGTTTTTCAAGCTGTTCCGGAGAAGGAGCTTGCCCGACATCGAGACACAACCGCTTCACACGCTCCCAATGGGATTCCACTTCGATACCGCCGCAATTGGCGATGAGAATCTCGGCACCTTCACGGGTGGACTTCACCGCGCAATAGTATTCCTCTTTGTGGGAAACCATTTCGGAAACGATGACCTGGGAGATAGTAATGCTGCCGACTTGGCGGCCGATCATGTCTTTGGTTGCCGCCACGGCACCGTTCAGATCGAGACCGACCTTGACCAAACCAAGCTTAAACCGTGAACCCAACGCCTCATGCGCTTTGGCGACCAATTTAGTCTGTTTCATCCAATCGTTGACTTGACCAAGCTTGGAAAGTTCGTCCGCGGAGGTGACAACCACATAATGTGGAACGTGAATTCCCCACTTCTTCATCAGTCCCATCCCGGGACCTTCCAAAACCTTTGCCATGACAATCTCCTTCGTAGTGAACTCTATGCGATAGAGGAGCCGGGATTGTAACGGAAATCAACGGGATGACTCAAGACACCAGAGGGACTACGGTAAGGAGGATCAAAAGGCCTAGCGTGGAACTTCCAAACCCATTTTTTGCTAAGCCGAGAGAATATAAACAGTTTTCGTTTCCGATTATTACTTCGTAGATCGAAGTGACTGGCAGCGCGGACAAAAATATGAGCTTCGCTCACCTCGCATACGTTGAATCACTTCACCACATTGAGAGGGACAGGGCTGCGCCTCTTTTCCGTAGACCAGATGCCGCCGCTTATATTGCCCTTTTGTTCCATCAGGGGCAAAAAAATCTCGGACGCTCGATCCACCGCAAGCAATCGCCTCCTCGAGAACCTCTCGCATAATCCGATAGAGTCTTTCCACTTTTCCCACGGAAAGCCGTCCGACTCGCATGTTCGGGTGAAGGCCGGCCCTGAAGAGTATTTCATTGGCGTAGATGTTTCCGATGCCGGCAATGACTTGTTGATGCATCAACAGCGCCTTCAGTCGGCCGCGCCGCTCTCGCAGTACTCGCACAAAATCAGGCTGCGACACGAGAAGTGGATCAACCCCGAATCGGCGAGCGAGATATCGCTCAAGCCCGGTCTTATCCAGCAAGGAAAGGCGACCGAAGCGACGGGGATTCCAGTACCGTAGTTCCGGCTCACCGGCACCGTTGAACAGCAGCCTGACATGCACATGCTGTGGATGTTTCGCCTGCGTGGACCG
>JAICUC010000186.1 GCA_025936075.1 Nitrospira sp.
GCCTTCCAGGTACGTAACATGCTTCACACCTGTCATGGGTGGCCCAATCTTCACACGCCTTTCCCTGCATAAAGCGAACGGCTTTCATTGCTTCCCAGTCTCTTCAGCTTATTGATTAGGAGGTAAAGCGATGAATAATGGGTCGAGGGTCCGGAAGCCGGTGGTGAGCTTTATGACGAGTACCACCTCCATAGGAGCGCACCTCATGGCAGGAAAACCTCTCACGGACGTGGAGCTGGACTCGATTGTGAACACATTCTTAGAACTTCAAACGGCCATTGAAGTGTGGAGGAGAAAGAGCCGCCTTTCCAGCAATGTACCTCGGCGCGTCAAGGCGCTCGGGAATGACCATCTGTCGAATCGTCTCTAGTCTCTACATTTCTCCTGTCCTTTATCCTTGGTGGCGCAAACCGAATATGGGACCCATTCCAACGCACCGGGGGATGCGCCGATTGTGTTCAGGGAGAGTGACATGAATTGATGTTATTGCCCTCATTGGGCAGTTTTGCTCATTCGCATGAGTCAACGTTGTGCGACCCACTAGGTTAGAGGAGTTCTCGCCGGTGGAACCGCCGGAGAAGGAGAGAACCATGAGGAGTCGATTGCATTCTGTCATTGTTCCCTACTCGCTCACGGTTGCGATGTGTGTCTTTGTACTCTTCACTCACCCCGCACAGGCGGAAATGTATGTTGCAGGTCAGATTGGAGTGCACATGCCCAATGATGCCAGCAACGTGAAATGGGGTGGACTTGGGGCTGACGTCGGTGGGAGCGACCTCGCGCTGCAAAACTCCCTGATGTATGGAGCGAAACTAGGGTATTATTTTGATCAGGCGAAGTTAGGGAAGTTCAATCTGGGCGTCGAAACCGAGATGTTCATTGCAACGCCTCATCTGAAGCAGCAACAGGCGACCATGGGAGGCAACACCGGGACATTATCAGGGCTTACGAATCGTATCGTGACGTGGGCACCGGTGGTCGTCTTAGTCCGTTATCAAGCAGGGGCGTTCGAGCCCTATGCCGGAGTGGGGCCTGGTTTGTTCTTTTCCAATCTTGCCACTGGGGGATATTCCGATACCAACATGCATGTAGGACTGAACACCCAAGTCGGGATTCGGTATCGCGTGACTCAGAGCCTCTCACTGTTCACAGAGTGGAAGTACAATCACGCGCATATCGAACATCTCACGATAGGGGGAAGTCCACGTTCTCTGTCCTTTGACTATGATGTGCACATCGTTGCCGGCGGCCTCGGCTGGCATTTTTAGCCGATTTCGAACCGGCGATATGGCCTTTCCCCTTTAAACCAAGCCAGCGATAGAGTGAGGCTCGCTGGCCTGACCCAAAACCTGAAAAGTAGGCCAACGGCAGCTTGAGGAAGCGGCGTGGTCTTCTTTTACCCAGGAGGACCAGCCGATGGCACGACGACGTGGGCATACAGAGGAAGAGACCCCGGCCACCTTGCGACAGGTTGAAACCGGCACGACCGTTGCCGAGATCTGAACCGTTCTCTATACGACCCCTTCTAACACAAAGGCCCCATTCAGGTATGGACTTTCATCCCTCTGCCGTAGGACACTAGCCCCCGCGTAAACCTAATCTCTTGAATGTAAGCAATTTGCGATGAAGTTGTTTCGCCTTGAGTCGTCTTCCGCTCTCTCATGTTCGATCGATTACCCTCATCCCATGGCAAGGAGTTTCACATGAACTCTATCAGGGACCTTTCTATTGTGGATCTTCTGCGTAAGCAGGTCGTCGAACTTTCGCGTGAATTGGTTGAACGGGACAGTATGCTGCACGAGCAAACACGCCACCTCCGCGTTGCTCAAGCTCTCGCCCACCTGGGTAGCTGGGAGTGGGAAATTGAAAGCGGAAACGTTCGATGCTCGAAGGAGTTGTATCGCATCTTCGGGTGTGAACCTGGATCCTGCCATATGACCTTCGACTTCTTTGTCTCCGCAGTCCTTCCGCAAGATCATGATCGGGTTATGCTTTCAATCAATAATGCCTTGGCAGGCAAGGCGCCGTATGATGTGGAGTATCGAATCGTTCCTCCGGACGGCGACGTGCGGACCGTTCATTGCTGCGGCGAAGTTTTACGGGATGATTATGGGAAACCTTGTCGCATGTCTGGTTCGGTCCTGGATGTGACAGAGCGGATACGGGCCGATGGGACGTTACGTTCTTCACAAGAAAAGCTCCAGCAGGCCCTCCAGGCATCGGGAATCGGACTATGGGACTGGAACATAGACACGAACGTCATGGTGTTTTCGGAGGGATGGAAGCGTCAGCTTGGGTACGAAAAGACGGAACTCGAGGATTCCTTTAAAACGTGGGAGAGGCTTCTTCATCCGGATGACCATGATCGCGCCATAAAGTATCTAGAGGACTATGTGCGTGAACATCAAGGAGAGTACCGACAAGAGTTTCGCCTTCGACACAAGGATGAAACCTACCGATGGATCGAAGCCCGCGCTTCCTTTATGACGGAAGCTGACGGTCGCCGAACTCGGCTCCTTGGCTCGCATACCGACCTCACAGATCGCAAACGGATGGAAGAAGCGCTACGGCAGGGAGAGGACCGATACCGAACGTTGGTCGAACTGTCGCCATGTGGGGTCTTCGTCTTTTGTGAAGGACGGACAGTGTATGCCAATCACAGAGGCGCAATTCTCCTGGGGGCAAGTGATCCTCGGGAAATACTCGACCGACCACTGTTGAACGTCGTCCATCCTGACTATTACCAGGCAGTGCAAGATAGTATGAACCGGTTACTCACTGGGAACGTATCCGCTCATAGCGCGGAACGAATCTATCTCAAGAACGATGGAACACCGGTCCCCGTTCAAGTTGAAAGCGCACGGTTCACGTGGAACGGCAAACCCGCCATCCTGGGTCTCGTGTCCGATGTCACGGATCGAAATCGTGCTGAAGACGAGTTACGCCGATCGCATCTCTTCTTACGACAAGTAATCGACAGCGATCCGAATTTTATCTTTGCTAAAGATCGTGAAGGACGTTTTACAATGGTCAACAAGGCGGTGGCCGATTGTTACGGAAGCACCGTGGAAACCCTTATCGGCCAATCAGAAGCTGATTTTAATCCCAATGAGGACGAGGTCGAATTCTCCCATCAGAAGGAGCTTCAAGTCCTGAATTCGCTTCAAGAAAGCCGTGTCGAGGCGGAAAAAATCACGGATTGGTCAGGCGAAGTGCGCTGGTTACAGACGGTGAGGCGGCCAATTGTCAATGAGCAGGGATCGGCCCACATGGTACTTGGTACGGCGACCGATATCACGGAGCGAAGACAGATGGAAGAGGTGCTGCTGCAACGTGAGCGACATTTGAGTGCCGTCCTTCAAGAACGAGAACGAATCAGTCAGGATCTTCACGACGACATTCTCCAATCGTTATACGCGGTCGGACTCGGATTAGAAGCTTGTAAACCGCTGATCAGGCAACAACCGGAGCAGGTTTCGGAACAAGTGATGGCGGCACTCGATCAGTCAATTGAGCGACTCAACCATGTGATGGGAGAGGTCCGCAATTTCATCGTAGGCCTTGAATCTCAGTTGGTTCAGGGTGGGGATTTTCCAACAGCCCTCCGGACCATCGTGCAGATGATGTGCGGGTCCTCTTCGGTCAATTGTCGGGTACGAATCGACGATGCAGCTGGAAACCATATCTCTACCGAGCAGGCGCTCCATATGATCAATATTGTGCGGGAGGGTCTGAGTAACGCGCTCCGTCACAGCCAAGCCACACGGCTTACCGTGTCCTTTCGACAATCGATTGGTTCGGTTTATTTGACTATAACCGACAACGGCATCGGGTTGGATCCATGTGGGGCCCATAGGGCGGGCCATGGGTTGAAAAACATGGCGTCGCGGGCACAACAGATTGGCGGCTTATTTGCCATACGATCGGAACCCAACAAGGGGACGAGAATTCTGCTCGATATCCCGATGGACGTGGACAATGATCCTACGAATGCGAATACTTAGGCGATGTGTATCGCCGGCCGGGTGGTGGGGTCATCAATAGTGACAGGGTTGAAGTCCTGCACAATGGGCACGCTCAGCGGTACCTATTACCTCTCTGAACTAAAAGAGGGCTGGGTTTAAGCCCCTCATCCTGCGACTATCCCACGCACCCACGCAGTTCAGATAAGAAAGCAGCACGGTCACTACAGAGTAAGAGGCATGGACTTCCAGCCCGTCGCCAGACCTGGAAGCGAGGTGCCGGGATCAGCCTAAAATTTCCTTTCCCTCATCAATCTTCACGTTTACGTAACATTGGTGCCGAAACCTTCCAATCCTGACCTCAGGTTTCATACCCATCTGAACATTGGACAATGGTCGATGTAATCACCTATGAATCTGAATAGTTCTGCCTGTCGGTTGCCTATGTTTTGTGTGAATGAGTCGAGTCGTAATCAGCATTTAGCTGCTGAGTCATAAACTTCTCGCCAATCGCAGACAGATAGTATTGAATGACGTCTCGTTCCATCACGGTGAGTTCCTCTAATTTGACATCGTAGCCGAGTAACTTTTCCGATGCGCTGGAAAATTCATGAACTTCCTGACGCATGAGTTCCATCAGTCTACCTGCTTTCTGCCACAGTGACGGTGGTCTCAACACAGTGAACCACCGCCATGTCGCCTTGAGGTGAGATGCCGCCTATCGCTTCGCTTCCTCAGGCAAGTTTTGGGCCGTACATGTACTTATAGGCTGTCGAGGTAAAGAGTGCCTGTACGGGACAGGCAATAGTGTCAGTTTGCTACAGTGAGACTGTGCGCGGTGTCTCCATATCGCTCCAATTCTAAGACGTTCTCACCGTCATAATAGTTACACCCGCTCATCACATTGATATATTGATGCCGGAATGTCTCCATTGACGCCCCCAGCCATGGTGCCTAGCCTTGGATGTCTATGCTCTACCCTCATCTTGCCGTCGAATTCTGGTAGGCCATCACGAGCCTTCTTTTTGTCACAACGGTGCAATTCTGAAATGAGTTTCAAAGCAATGACGCGGGGAAGATATGACGATCGCACTGGGAGACGGGTGCCTTGGCCGTCATGATGCATTTCGCCGGTGTAATATAGGTATGCCTTCAAAGAAGCATTCCAAGCCCCGTCTCGTTAGGCGCAGACTCTTCCGGCCCTTAGGCCGAAGTAAGGACTGCGCTTGCTCCACCTTTTCGCTTGACTGTCGTGCTTGAGGCCCTCGCTTCACGCAGCTCTTCATCCATAAGCAAGAACGTTTCATTCTAAATTCTTTTCACAACAGCTTCTTCGGCTGCTAGGGGAGTTCCGTATTGCCGGCATGCAAGAGGTGGCGAAAGATGAATCTCCTACAGAGGAGGGCTATGGATAATAATTTATCGGGTGTGTATGAATACCTTTTCACTAATAAAAATATTTTAAAAGAAGGCGACCTCCCTGCAGGAGAAGCGCAGGCTTTGAAAAGAAAGATTGAGGACCTTTTTTCCCTACTCGGTGAAGACGACTTCGATGAAGACGACTTCGGTGAAGATGAGCACACGCTACCGTATTAGGGGGGGGAGTGGCGCTCCGAATGGTTGCCGGGAACGAATCATTAGACCACTGCACCCTCCCGTCACGCCGTCTTACGTCCTTCGCACCCGAGAAATCTCCCGCGCATCTGAGCAGATTCCTCAGATTGGCATCTCGACTTGCACATCCGGCGCCTGTTCCAGCTAAAAATCTTCAAACAATCCGAGCTGATTGAGATGCACTTTTTCCCCCATCACTGCGGACAGCCTCGGAAGCTTCGGTTCTTTCTTCGGTTTGGTTGAATGGGCAGATGCCAACAAAGCCTGGGCCGCTGTCCAGGTTCCAATCAGTTCAAAGCCAACGAGGTCCGTCTCCCGCAGGTTCAAACTCCATGGCGGAACTGGCGTCTTGCGCATGCCCCCAGGTGGGTTCAGATAGTGCAGTTGAAACATCCATTCCCCGGTCCAGTCTGTGCCGACCTTATGCACGACACCGATTAGACCTGCAGGAATGCCATGCCGCTCTATCGTCTGCTTGAGATAAACCCCTTCGACAATGTCAACCTTCAGCATGTCCAACGGTTATAGAAGTGAGACTCAACACCAAGTCATCGAATGTGGATAAAATCGACTACAGTGATCTACGTTCTTGAAACATCTATACAAGCTTTTATGAAGAGTGTTGCCTGATATAATTCCAGGATGGCAACTAGGAAGAACCCCAGGAAGTACTTAAAGATTAGCGGAGATAGAGGAGAAGGGGGTTGACTGACTCCAAGCCGAACAGTAGGTGAGCACCACAATCAGAACCATGAGCGGCAATCTCACGCGCAACCCTTCATTCTTTCACTGAAGACTTCCCTCAATTATCCCGCTGCAACGTCGTCGTATGGCCCTGCGCTGTCACATAGGCTTTAACCAAGTCGCCCGTCATCACTTTATCCAACTTGGTGCTCTTATCGACATGGATTCGTTGGACCACTCCATCGTTGTCCCTGATGTAGTAATACTCGCCCTTTTTTCTCATTAAGGTCCCTTCTTTTCTCGTTACGGTACCCGTGATGGTGTCTTGCGTGACACGCTCGTTGATGGTCGGAGTCGCTTCGTTCTCAGCAATAGGATCGGCTGAGTATGCCGTGCTGAGCCAGGAGCCCAATACTCCGACCACAAACATCGATAGAATTCGAGCTTTCATGGGTGTCCTCCGTTCAGTATTTACTTACTGTCGGGTAGGGCCACCGGATTGGTAACTGGGGGAATACCTTGGATGAGAAACCTCTCCTGGTGGCTTAATCCGGATTGCAGTCAACCGAGCCATGCTCGTCTCGGCGATCGGTACTTTCGTTGGAGCGAATCCACAGGGCAGTATTCTGATCGTCAACATACGCCGTAATGCGGTCTCCTTTCTGAATCACCGGCTTGTCCGTTCTCTTGTCGGACAGCAAGCTCACTTCTTTTCCGTTTACGTCCTTGACGACATAGTAATCGCCGTCCATGCCGATCAGCTCCCCTGACAGGATATGGGTGCCCCTTCCCAAATCTTCTTCGGCCCGCATAACATTTTGTCCAGACGTGATGTCGCATGGGGTTCTTTTTATCTTGGCTGCTGCAAATGCACCATCAC
>JAICUC010000315.1 GCA_025936075.1 Nitrospira sp.
GAGGATGACGGGAAAGGCAAAATACACGGAATTGATCGAACCGGTGGTCAACACGAACCCGCCTTGCGTGTGACGTGGAAGCTGCAGCAGGCGGGCAAGTTGCCAAGAGCCGACGACGATCGGGAGTGTGATGAGGCAAGCGGCGAGCGGAAGTTTCCAAGCTGTCGATGCAAGGGGCACCCGATCGAGAGAAACGAGAATCGTCGCGGGCAGACTGACGTAAAACACGAACGTCGCCAGCCGTTCAGCGTGAGTGGTAGTCAGCACGGCAAGGGCTCGTAACAAGATGCCGATAGCAAAGATTGCGATGAAGATTTGAAGGGAAGACGGCATGGCGGCTGATGGATCGGAAGAGCATGATGCCTTGCTCCGGACACAGATACAACTGTCTCAGCGAATAGGCCTCGGTTAGGCCCGACTATTGTTGCCTCCTTTATGCAGAGCGGTTATAAACGACACATGATACACAGTCCTTCCGCTCGGGCATTGTCCTAACATGGGAAACAAACCACGACGTTCTTCCGATCTCCCCAAACCGGCAGTGGATGCCCTGTGGCACGGCAATGTAATCGAAGCGATCAAGGTTGTTCGTCATGAGCGAAATATCGGTCTGAAAGAGGCGAAGGGTGTGATTGATGCTCATATTGCCTCGGAGCCCGCCCTCAAAAAAAAGATTGATCATGTGCTTGCCACGGCGCAACAGAGATTTATTCGTTGGTTGATCGGATTTCTGGTACTTGCCTCCGGAGTTGCGTATCTCGTGATGCGTGGACCGTGACTCCGCATTCAGCCACGACTCAAAAATGCCGATCGAAGGAATTCCGGTATGTGCCATATGGATAACATCTCGGTCTGATGACTCGTCCCAAGCGCGAAGCAGGGCGAGAGGTTGAGTAAACGAGAGCGGCCTGGTCGATAGAGGAGACCAACATGAAACGAAATCAAAAGGCGGCTGCATTCCTTGTATTGAGTGTGGCCTTATCCTCTGCGCTCGTGCCCGTTCCGATGTGGGCCACGGTGCAAGTATTACCCGAGACGATTCTATTGATGGAAGAGAAGAAGGTCACCGGACAAAGCTGGCTCCTGCGTCATCCGGTTGTGACAGGCTTGCTGGCGGCGTTCGAACATGCGGAATCGGCATTGAAAAAAGAGGATATCGATGCGCTCATGCAGTTTTATGCGCCATCGTATGACTACCATGGGTTGAAAGAGGACGACGTGCGTCGAGTATGGGCCGAAGTGTTCGAACACTACAAAGCCTTGGAATCACTTCATTTATTTTCCGATATCAAGGTCTCAAGGGTGAGCGATGGATTTCGTGCGGAAGTGACCTGCACGGGGGGATTGTACGGAATCGACGAACATTCGGGAGATCGAGTCACCCTCGACAGCTGGTTTCGAGAAGTCCACCACCTGGTGAAGGAGGGCGATGCCTGGCGATTTGTCGGCAATGCCGGAAATGTGCCGGCTGCTGCTCCCTTTGCCTCGGCTCCGCACCATCCGCTGTTTTGATCCACGCGAAAAGGCTCGCAAGGCGCCCGCAGAGCCTGTGAAGGCAAATGGAGTCACCGTGGAAATCAGGAAGACGGGCAACGGTCTTTTCTGATAGACTCCACCGGTCACCATGACGGAGGAATCACCGTGGAATATGAACTTCCCAAGAAAGCCCTGGAGGCGCTATCGGAAGGCGACCGCAGCAAAGCGATCGACCAGGTTCAGATGGAGAGAAACATCAGCCGGGAGGAGGCCAGGGAGATGGTTGCCGCGTTCATTCTTTCGCAACCTTCTCTGCAAGCAACCATGAGATTGAAGGAGAGCCGAGCGGAGACTCAATGGGGTCTCATGCGCTGGCTGATCCTGTTCCAGGCCATCGCCGTCGCGATCGGCTACTTCCTCTTTTTCCGAGATCAATGGTGAGCCTGGCTTGCCACAAGCAGCCGTTCCCGACCAAGGTTGTAACGTTCCTCCGTTGAGAACTCTTTCTCTTTGACGGGTAACAAAAAGACAAAAACGAACCATCTCTACTCCTCTTAATACCCTCCTTCTTTATGTTGCATTTGACCACCATGGTTCTACGCTGACGTCGCGTAACGCTACAGTGAACAGAAGTATGGATATCTGATAACCCATGCTAGGCATGGCATACACCCTGCTGCGAATTGTCCTAACGAAAGGATGTTATGCGGATTGAGAGGACAATAGCGGCACCTCGTGAAGTGAGGAGGGCGACAGCCTGGTATGCCCGGCCGACAGAAGCGCTGGCGGATGAGCTCCAGACAGACCTCGACGTAGGTTTGAATAGCGATGAAGCGGCACGTCGGCGAACAGAAGAAGGACCCAACGAATTACCTGAAGCTTCTTCTCCCTCGCTGCTGAAACTCTTTCTCTCGCAGTTCTCAAGTCTCCTCGTGTGGGTGTTGATCGGAGCGGCCATTGTGTCCGGTTTGTTGGAAGACTGGATCGATGCGGCGGCGATTCTGGCCATCGTGTTTCTCAACGGCGTGCTGGGGTTTGTGCAGGAATTTCGAGCGGAGCGATCGCTGGCGGCATTGCGCAAGATGTCGGTCGCGATGGCCCGCGTCGTTCGCGCGGGGACGCTGCAGTCCATTCCGGCACGAGAACTGGTCAGAGGAGACGTGATCGCCCTTGAGGCGGGCGACCGTATCCCGGCGGATTCACGCTTGCTCTATGCCACGAATTTCCAAGCTCAAGAAGCTTCACTCACCGGCGAATCGACACCGGTACAAAAACAGGCGGAGCTGCTCGATGCCATCGAGCGACCGCTCGCCGATCAATGCAACATGGTCTTCATGGGCACCGAGGCCGCCTCCGGCAAGGCCCGTGGGCTGGTGGTGGCGACGGGCCTTGGAACGGAATTGGGCAAGATCGCCGCCATGATCCGACAGGCCGCTGAAGCGGAGCGTGATGAAACACCGCTGCAACGACGGTTGGAACAATTCGGCTACACACTCCTGTGGCTGGCACTCGGTGTGGTCACGGTCGTGTTCGCTCTCGGGTATCTCAGAGGAGAACCGCTGGTGGAGATGTTTCTCATATCGGTGAGCCTCGCTGTGGCCACTGTGCCCGAGGGTCTTCCCGCCGTCGTCACGATGACATTGGCCCTGGGCGTGACGAGGATGGCCAAGCGACATGCGCTGATTCGTAAGTTGCCCGCAGTCGAAACGCTGGGTTCGGCCACCGTGATCTGCACCGACAAGACCGGCACCTTGACGAAGAATGAGATGACGGTGACGCATGTGATTATGGGTGACTCTCACTTCGAAGTGACCGGCGAGGGGTATGAGCCGTCCGGGGAAATCCGCGAAGTCTGTGCTGAGTCAAAAGTGCTGAGTCCTCAGTCATCGGATCGACCAGGACATTCTTTTCCGGAAAACTCAGCGCTCAGCATTCAACACTCAACACTTCCCCCTGGTCTGCGCGATCTTCTGACCGCCGCAGTGCTGTGCAACGGCGCGACATTGCAACAAGAGAACGGGGCTTGGCGGATCATCGGCGATCCGACGGAAGCCGCGTTGCTCGTGGCGGCGGCGAAGGCCGGTCTCACGAAGCCGGAGTTGGAGCGCCGGGCGCCGCTGGAGAGAGAAGTTCCGTTCGATGCCGAGCGGAAGATGATGACGATCGTCCGCCGAACGGAGCAAGGCCGCATGGCTTACTGCAAAGGAGCCCCCGATGTCTTGCTGGAACGTTGCGCGGCGCGCCTCACGCCGGATGCCCGGACCGAGGCATTGGACGACGAGCATAGGCGACTGATTGGCGAAGCCAATGCGTCTTTGGCACAACGAGCCCTCCGCGTATTGGCCGTCGCGTATAGGTCCGTTGATCAAACGGCGAGTGCGGACGAAGAGGTGGAGCGGGATTTGATCTTTCTCGGCCTCTTCGCAATGAAAGATCCCTTGCGATCCGAGGCGGTAGAGGCGGTGCGTCTCTGCCGGGACGCGGGGATCCGTACCGCCATGATTACGGGGGATCACAAGGACACGGCAATCGCGATTGCCCGTGAATTGGGCCTGCATCGCGATGACGGAGCGGCGTTGTCCGGGTCGGAGTTGGATGGGTTGACCGATGAGCAATTAACGCAGCGTGTGGAGCGAATCAGTGTATACGCCCGTGTCTCGGCCGAGCACAAGCTCCGGATCGTCCAAGCGTGGAAGCGGAACGGGGCCATTGTCGCCATGACCGGTGA
>JAICUC010000217.1 GCA_025936075.1 Nitrospira sp.
ACTTCCTTCTCCACCTCCCGCCCCGGCTCAGCCACCTGCTCCAGAGTTTCCGCAGAGGGCTCGTTAAGACAAAGATGAAACTCAGCATCAACTCGCAATATCTAACAACTGAGAGCAAATTCGGCAGAAATCAATAGTTCATGCAATCATTACTTCGCTTTTGAGTGCAAAGTTTGGCAAGAAATGAATCTTACGCAGTATCTTATTCCGAGCTGAACGCATGCTGTCCGCTTTTCGGCTCCCAGTCCTCATGTAGGATTTCCACCTTTATGCCAAATTTTCTCCAGAGTTTTCGAAATGCCCGAACATGATCTGCTCCGATAACAGCTAGTACGGGCCATGGACTTCCTCTTAAAATTCTAGCAACCCATACTCGTTCGCGTAATTCGTTTCTTAGATCATCCAATGCATTTGAGAGTTTTTCACCGGCATCTTTCACAGGTAGCGCTCGGCTAGCTCTAATTACTGTACAGTCCGTTATTGCCAATGCATGGCGAGCAGACGGGCTCAAATCAATGTCATGATGATAAATCGTCATTTCTTGTGCGACTTTGTATGCCACTGTTTCGCCAACTTGATAATGTTTCCGTCCATAAGCAGTCATCTCTTCGGCTATACGCCTAACCCCATAGGACTTACAAGCAGACCGCAACTCAGTAGCAAACTGCTCAGCTTGTTCAGCAGTACAATCTCGACCACCGCACTGAAACTTATGAGCTGTCCCTAAAATAAAAAGCTGCACTGTCATTAAAGACGCTCGTAAAGATCAAAGTAATGTATTGTCTGTTTCTTCATGCTGCTCGTTGCTTCGCAGCGCGTCGGCTGGATCGAGAGACACGTCTTTGAGGAGCTTTTGCTTTCAGCTTCAACCCCAAAGCGCCGATCACTTTTAAGATCGTATCGAAACTCGGGCTTCGATCACCGGATAAGGCTTTATACAAACTTTCACGAGAAAGGCCCGCATCGCGGGCGACTTGGGCCATCCCCTTAGCCCGTGCTATATCGCCTAATGCTTTAGCAATAAATGCCGCATCGCCATCAGCCTCTTCAAGACATGCCTCCAAGTATGCCGCCATTTCCTCTGGTGTCCGAAGATGCTCGGCAATGTCGAAGCGAGTTGTAGTCGTTCGTTTCATAATGTACTCCTATAAATTACGAGCAAGTCGCAGTGCTGTTGTTATGTCGGTAGACTGAGTGCGCTTATCGCCTCCAGCCAACAGCACAATGATCTCGCGTCCCTGCTTTGTGAAATACACTCGATAGCCTGGACCGTAATCTATTCTCATTTCGGAGACGCCCTCACCCACCGGCTTGACATCTCCAGCATTTCCCTCCGCAAGCCGCTTGATTCTCGCCAACACCCGAGCTCTTGCCCGTATATCGACCAACGCATCAAGCCACTGAACAAATAGCTCCGTCTTACGGATCTCGAACATAACGGAGTGTATCCAACTGGCTACATCGTGTCAACGATCCTTACGGGTGGTATGGCGGGAGACGTACTCCCGAGTGATAACAGGCCATGACCAAAATTGCTAGAGACTTCAAGGATAACATGAAGGAATTCGCGGCGTCGTATTGATCACGTTTACCTCGACCATCGAGATGCCGGACGGGAATGATATTGCGGGGGTTAACTCTGGATCGACAGCGAGATTGATGTCTCAGTGATCGTTCGGTAGGCAACAAGCAGGTTGCTACTTCCCGCCTGTGGTTTAACCTCATCCGATACTTGATGTAATGAGCGGTCTTGGTTCGCTGCCGTGATCTCTCCTCTGCCTCGTAGTTCTTTCACCAGATCTTCGTGCAGCTTGTCAAAGAACTCCGGCAGATACTTGCGAACCTTCTCTGATTCGACCGTCGCTTTTTTCAGTGCATCGAGTACTTGCTGAATGAGTGATGCCAATGGCGTATCTTTCATCGGCACATTGGGGAGAAGTTCCATAGGCCAAGCTGTGGTATCGCCGCAACCGTCGCTGGCGCCCCACCCGGGATAATTTGCCTGGACAAGAGATGTGCGTTTCGTCGCTCTGCTATCGACACACAGTGACTGCACTTGAGGGACCGTATGTGATAGTGTGCGACTTGCTCATATATCTCATATATATGGAGGTTCGTTATGCGAAACTCTGTGCGATGCCTCGCGATCGTCTGCTCAAGCCTGCTGCTCGGAACAACAGGCTGCACGATCAAGGCCACCTTGAACCAAACGACCGACACGACTTCAAACATCACCGGCACCACGTCGGGAGCGGCCTGGTGGAGCGAGGACGGCCAGATCAAGCCGGACTTCAAAGCCACGGCGTTTGTGGCATTTAATCAGGCGAATCTGAGTCAGGATCTGGCAGCCGGGGGCGGAGAGTATCTTGGATCCGTAAGTCGGCTATTGGGCATTCCGACCGATCGACAACCGGCATTTTTTTCCGCGGCCCAAGCCGATTATGCCCAGATGATCGATCGGAATCCTGAAAGCGTGCTCAGCCTTTTGCGCGAGACGGCAAAACCGTTCGTGTACTGACCGGGTGAATTCATGCAGGCTGGCGGACTGTTACCTGGCTGGTGTGCTGGGCAGCAGCCGGCGCCGAGTCGCCCTGCCGTCCAATCACCGTGCGGGAAAGTATGCCGTCCTTGAACACCAGAAAATTGGTCGGCACGGCCGGGACACGAGGGCCAGGGAGAATCACCCCCGCGAGGTTCAATGGGTCTGTGGCCGACAGTTTGATCTCGTGCTCCGTCCTAGCGGAAGCATTCTTTTTTCGTATGGTTCGCAGGGCTTCCACGGCTTCCGGCAACGCGAATTGTTCCCCGGTAAATCCGTTTACGAATCGGCCGCCGCGAACTTCTCCGGCCATCTCCATGCGCCGATACTGCACAAGCAGATCCCGCCACGACTGAACCAACGATTCCCGCGCCAGCACATCGCGAAACACAACCCCATAGCGGCGAAGCAACAGGCGAGCTGTGCGCTCGCAGTGTTGAGTGCTGAGTGTTGAGTGCTGAGTTAAAGCAGAAGGGCTGACGGCTGATGGCTGACGGCTGATGGCTTGATCCGAACCCGATGACCATTGACCATTGACTCGCGACTGATTCACTGATCTCAACAATGACCACCGTCCTGCTGCATGCCGAGGCCGACGGGTCCGCTCACGGCCTTCAGCGCGGCGTCGATGGGGATCCATGAGGGCGCGAAGATTATCAAACCCATCGGCCGTCACCAGACCGGCCGCCACCAATTCCCATAGCCCGTTCTCGATCTCTGTCGGAAGATGGTTGGTCATGCGCACCAAGTCGGCGAAGAAGCTGGCGCCTTGTTGCCGTAAGGCACGACACAGATCCTGTGCAACCGCACTCAGCTGAGAAGAGGGATCGGCTGTCGCGGTGGTCGTCTCGCCACGGACAACATTCATCAACCATTCACTGTCTTCACGGAGAAAAAGACCGATGGGCGCGAGGCTTGTCGGAACAATGCGTCGCCGATCCGTCTCCCCTGCCTGTGAAAACTTCGGATGAGGAGAGAGCCGCCCCCAGCTGACCGCCCCACTGAGACAGAGCCGATCCAGGAGTGCCGGCTCATATTTCGCCATACGCGTCCGTAACAGATGCGGTTCCCACGCAGACGCAGCGGCCTCATATCCTGCGAGTTGTCCGATCACTTGCAACAGACCGGCTTCTCCATGTTGACGGGATCCGGGCGCAACATGCTGCCATTGCATCAAGAATCGCATGAAGTCCGATGCCGTCACCGGCTCCACTTCTTTGCGCAAGATGCCGATCGTCAGGCGATGGATACGAGCCAGCACACGGCGATGGCACCACTCCGGCGAAGCTTGAACCTCGCCGGAGAGTGCTGAGTGCTGAGTGGATAGTGCTGAGGTAGAGCGAAACTGCCCGCGTAGGACCTGTCCTTGAGCCTCAAGCCGAACCATCGAGGCGTTGACGGCATCAAGGGGTAAATGGAGACGTTCAGCCAATTCACGCGTGGTCGTGGGGCCGATGCTTTCCATCCAACCCAGCACCATGGCATCGAACGTCGAATCATCACCGGTCGTGAACAACTGTTCAAGCCGGTCCCTACTTTCTGTTGCCGCCCATCCCTTCACCTCGTAAGACGTGAGGGGTGAGGAGTGAGGGATAAGAGGAACCGCTCGTCCGGATTCGATCAAGACAGGCAGGTGCACAGACCAATCAGCAGGGATCGGTTCAGGTATCCAGACCAGTGTCAGCAGCGCATCATGCAGTTCGTCGGCATCGCGCACCACCGGCCAAGATTCGCGGGCGACTTCGGCGATTGCTTCCGGATCGAGCCCCCCGATCTCTCCGAGCAGGTCCGGCGGCAGGGTCCGTCGCAGCTCGACCGCCCGAGCCCGTCGTTCCTCCAGCGGCGCATCGTCCAGGAAGGCATAGGGATTTGCATTGAGGATTTCGTGCGAAAGGACGGACGGCGCCGGAGAATCGACTGCGACACAGGTGATCGAGCCGGATTCGATCCGTCGCAACACATGTGTGAGACCGTCGAGATCCATCGCTTCGGTCAGACAGTCGCGCAGGGTTTCCTGTACGAGCGGATGATCAGGAATCTGCCGCATTGCCCGTTCGCCGGTCAGATTATCCTGACAGGCAATCGCGTCGGGAAATACCGAGGCCAGTAAGTCTTCCGCTTTCATCCGTTGGATCTGTGGCGGAACTTTCTTGCCCTTTGCGAAGCGAAGTAAAGCTAACGATCGTGACGCGTTCCAGCGCCAGCGGGTGGCGAACATCGGCGCGAGCAGCACCGCCTGGATCAACACCTCGCGCACATGATTGGAATGAAGATAGCCGAACACGGACTCCAGCGGAAAACTGTGCTTCTCACCGAGCGAAATGACGAGCCCATTGTCCGTCGCGGCCGCCTGCAGTTCAAAATCGAACGTCACGCAAAACCGCTTCCGCAAGGCGAGCCCCCAGGCTTTGTTGATGCGCCCTCCGAACGGCGCATGAATCACCAGTTGCATCCCACCGCTTTCATCGAAGAACCGTTCGGCCACGATCCTGTCCTGAGTTGGAACCACTCCCAATACCGTCTTTCCCATCAGGACGTATTCGATCGCCTGTTGAGCGCCACGGGGATCGAGGCCGCAGTCCTGTTTGAGCCACTGAACGGCCGACAAGGAAGAGTCCGCCCTCTCCGCGATCGCCTGGCGGAGCCAAGCCACTTCAGCGGAAAGTTCCGCCGTGCGCGACGGAGCTTCCCCGCGCCAGAATGGAATATTGGGCGGCGCGCCATGGGCGTCTTCCACCCGCACTTTCCCCATCTCGACTCCCTTGACCCGCCAAGACGTGTTGCCCAGCAGCATGATGTCGCCGGCCAGGCTCTCCACGGCAAAATCTTCATCTACCGTGCCGACCACCGTGCCGTCAGGCTCCGCCACGACGGCATAGTTCGCCGTATCGGGAATGGCACCGCCTGAAGTGATCGCCGCCAGTCGCGCTCCGCGACGGCCTTTGATACGGTGATTGATTCGGTCGTGGTAAAGATAGGCAAGTCCTCTCCCTCGCTGCGTCGCAATACCATCCGCCAACATCCGGACGATACGGTCGAACGTGGCCCGTTCCAATTCGCGATAGGGACCGGCACGGCGGATCAGAGAAAAGAGTTCTTCTTCCGTCCAAGTTTGCGCTGCTGCGGCGGCCACAATTTGTTGAGCCAAAATGTCGAGCGGTGCCGTCGGGACCTCGATGCGGTCTAACGTCCCGTCCTTGATCGCATGGATCAGCGCGGCACACTCGATCAGTTCATCCCTGGTCGTGGCGAACAGCCGGCCTTTCGGAACAGCTTTGATCCAATGGCCGGCGCGACCCATTCGCTGCAAGCCGGTGGCAATCGATCGCGGCGAGCCGATTTGGCAGACCAGATCGATTGTGCCGACGTCGATTCCGAGTTCAAGCGACGCCGTCGCCACCACCACGCGGGTCTTGCCGGACTTCAGCCGTTCCTCCGCCGACAACCGAATCTGCCGTGACAGGCTGCCGTGATGGGCCGCCACCGCGTCAGGTCCGAGATCCGAGAGCCGTTCTTCAAGATAGTGAGAAACCCGCTCCGCCAAGCGCCTGGTGTTGACGAAGACCAAGGTCGTGCGATGTTGCCGCACCAGCTCAGCCACACGGTCGTAGATGTCGGCCCAGATGGCATTGGTCGCGATGGCGCTCAGTTCATCCTTCGGCACTTCAACCGCGAGGTCCATCTGCCGCCTATGCCCGACATCGATGATCGTTGGTATCGGGCGGTCACCGACCAGGAACCGCGCGACCGTTTCTATGGGGCGCTGCGTGGCTGAAAGGCCGATCCGTTGCGGCTTCGTCAGCGTGAGGGCTTCGAGCCGTTCCAACGACAGCGCCACATGAGCCCCTCGTTTATTCGGC
>JAICUC010000432.1 GCA_025936075.1 Nitrospira sp.
CTATTGATGCCCGTAATTTTTACAAACGCATCTGGATACCGGCGGTGAAGCGGGCCGGGATTGAGTGGGCGACGTGGCATGATCTCCGACGCTGCTACGGCTCTCGATTGGCCTTGGCGAGGCATAACGAAACGACGATCAGCTCGTTGTTGCGACATTCGACGACGAGCATGTCGCGGCGTTACACGCGCCTGAACAAGCCGCACTTGCGGCAGGCGGTCGAGTCGGTGGCGCGAATGGGAAAGAAACCGGGTGCGACTGGCTCGCAGGCTCAAACCGGAAAGGAACCGGAAACGAAGGGTTCGGAGGGGGAGAGGAACTGTCAACCGAAAGCAGCGGAAACCGGCTTCACTATTGGGGTAAAGATTGGTGCCCCCGATACGAATTGAACGTACGACCCGCGGTTTAGGAAAGCTTTTTGACGTTCCCATTCCAGCCTACTCAGGCTCATTCGAGCCAGTCTCATCAATGGTTTAGTCCAAAACACGATCTTGGCTGGAGTAGGCTGGAATGAGCTGGATTGAGGTGGGATTGAGCACAAAATGAGCACACTTCATCATTCTCGATACGCGGCAGAAAGATTATCTAAAGTCTAGCCAGATTCCTGTCCAGCGCTTACCTCTCATCGTTTTATCTATACTTCGCCCAGGGAAGACGCGTACCCTACCTGAAGAATCGCTTCGTACACGGAGGAGTTTTCGTGGGACTCAATCCATCCCCACATATGCAGTCCTGACCGGCGACCGTCTCAGGCGAGCGGGCCAGGGCTAAGTTTTTCAAGGAATAGGTCGGGCTGCGAGAGGTCAGTGTCAGTGAAGAAGAAATTTAACCAAGGAGGGTCCATGCCTATCACACGCTCACTCTATTTGTTCACGCTGCCGGCGTTTCTAGTCGGATTTGGACTCGGAGGACTGTCACTGCACATTGCTGAGGCTGAAGGTCTCTTTGGAATCAAGGAATCTGTGACGCAGATTGGTTCATCATTGATGGATATGCAGAAGAACGTCGATGCGCTTCAAAAGAATATGAATATGCTCAAGGAGACCAAAGAGAAACTGTCCACGTTTTCATCCCCGAGTGGTGGGGTCGGTGGAGCCATGGACTCCTTCATGAACAAAAAGGGTCAATAACAATCGAGTGCAAGCGCGTCCATCCTGCAGCACTGCCTAGCTGGTTGGTTTGGTCCACAGGCTGAGCCAACCAGGCATTTGTTCGTCTTGGATCGCTCGGCGAGGTCACATGACTCTCTGTGCCTTGATCAAGAACATGCACTCAACTCGATGTATCAGAAACCCTATAGTACAATTTGCTTCGAAGTCATTGGCAAGTTGAAGGTTAGGCGGAGGGTGTACTACTGTCAATGGTTATCCTTTACTTACCAGCGGAGTTCGGCGAGGTTGTTGCCAATGGTGCCGAGGCGCATGGCAAGAGCTTCCGCATTTCAGTGCGCAACGGCCCGGGTGCGTTGACCGAGTATTATTGCCATCCCGAAGGCCTCGGCTATACCA
>JAICUC010000038.1 GCA_025936075.1 Nitrospira sp.
CGAGGAGGCACACATCGAAGATCCGCGCGATGGAGAGAGGGATCATCGACGCCGACGATCGCGAGCTCTCCTTTTTCCACTGAAACGATGACACGTTGGTTCACCAGCAGCGTGATCTTGTGGCGATCGGCAAGTTCAGAAAATTGCGACACCGGTACTCCGCTATAATGATCGTGATTGCCCAATGTCATGTACAGAGGTGCGATGGCGCGCAGCTGTTCGAGGAATCGAAAGAGAGGTGACAGACCTTCCGGTACGTTGATCAGATCACCCGTGATGAAAATCCAATCAGGGTAGAGATCTCGTACGGTTGCGAGGATACGATCATGCCGAGGCTGATATCGATCCAGGTGAAGATCCGTGAGATGGACTGCACGACGACCAGCCAGAGCAGGATGTGTATGGGTAAGGATGGAAATTCCGTGATCGGACAAACCCCATTCCCAATCAGGGACGAGACTGAACAATCGGTAGAGTGGCCGGCCCAGACAGTAGCCGATTGATGAACGTACGCGATCAGGCCATGATGCCGTCCGTCGTCTGCTCATTCCGCAACCTTTGTTTACCTGTTCGTTTTCGCATGGTCAAAAAAAGTATACCATGGGCCTGTTTCCAACCAGATGTGACTACACATTTCTGAGAAGAGACGTCATTCAAGCGAAGGACCATACGTGACGCAACCAATCGACCCCTACCTCACCGGCGACCTGCCTGGAATCGGGGGACAAATCCGCGCCACGCCCGAAGACTTTCAAGTCGAAGAACGGCCGCTTTATCTCCCCTGCGGAGAAGGGGAACATGTCTACGTCACGATTACGAAGCGTAACCTTTCCACACCGGATCTCGTCCGCCGGCTCTCGTCCTCATTGAGGATCAAGGCACAGGCAATCGGTGTTGCGGGACTCAAGGACGCACGAGCAGTCACCACACAAATGGTGTCTCTACAAGGAATCGCGCCGGAGCAGGTCGCCGGCTTGAAGATTGATGACACACTCCTGAGCTTGCGGATACTCGGCCGCCATCGCAATCGGTTACGAACCGGCCATCACTCCGGCAATCGCTTCCGCTTAGTCATCCGCGATGTCGCCGATCATGCAGCTGAAACCGTGCCGGCCGTCCTTCAACAGCTCAGCACGCGCGGCGTGCCGAACTATTTCGGCCCCCAGCGGCAAGGGAAGGACGGTGACAACCATCGCATCGGCGCGATGTTGCTGCATGATACGCGGCGGCGTGAAAAGATGAGTCGGGCCACACGCATCTGGTACCTCAACTCCTACCAATCATTCTTGTTCAATCGGATACTCGCACGAAGAATCGGCCAGCTCGACAAAGTCATCGTCGGTGATTGGGCCATGAAGTCGGACAATGGCGCCTGTTTTCAAGTCGAGGATGCCGGGAAAGAACAATCGCGAGCGGATCGTTTCGAAATCAGCCCGACAGGCATCCTCTTTGGTTCACGGGTATCCTGGGCAAACGGCGAGCCCGGTCGAATCGAGGAGGCGGTCATGACAGAAGCAGGGACAACGAGGGATAATCTTGTCGCAGCCGCCAAGGCTTGCGGATTCCGTGGCGAGCGGAGAGCGCTTCGCATCCCCCTCGCTGAACTTGAATGGTCGCTAAACGGCTCCATCCTTGTCCTGTCCTTTAGTCTCCCTCCCGGCGCCTACGCCACAAGCGTACTCCGGGAGCTGATGAAAGCATCCTCCACAAACTCTTAGTTCCTCTCATTTTCTTTCTCCCCCGACAATAGATGATAAAATATGGTCATATTCAATGAGCGCCGCGATGAATCACCACCAAGAAAGCGTGTACCTTCGAGGACACATCATCGACTCTCTCGTGCTCGCCAAGGTGCTCGATCTCATCCTGATGATGGGAGGAACTTTCGACCTGGAAGACGTCCACATCGGCAAGACCAGAGAGGAAGCCTCTCATGCCCGTATTCGGATCGGAACCGTCTCAAGAACGCTTTTGGACGATATTCTAAAGGCGATTCAACCTCACGGCGCCTCGATCGAACGTGAAGCAAACTGTCGCATCGACCGTGCACCTACCGACGGGGTGTTACCAGATGATTTCTATGCCACGACTCATCTGCCTACCCAGATCCGACTCAACGGTCGATGGTTGGACATCGATAGGATCGAGATGGACCTGGCCATCCTGGTGGATGAACAGGGTTCAGCTGCACAGGCCATTCCCATGGGCGAAGTCCGTCGGGGAAATCGAATTGTAGTTGGCCGAGAAGGGGTGCGCATCATTCCCTTGCAGCGTCCGCAAGAACGAGACGTCTTCGGATTCATGGAATCTCAGGTCTCGGCAGAACGGCCCCATGGCCATATCATCGCGGACATCGCAACTCGGATGCGTCAATTGAGAGAGCGGCATAGGCAGAAGCAGGCTGATTCACAAGTCTTGCTGGCGGGTGGACCGGCCATCATCCATGCCGGTGGGCGAGAGGCACTGACCTGGCTGATCGAACAGGGATTTATTCATATACTGTTTTGCGGGAATGCCTTGGCGGCGCATGATATGGAAGCCGATCTGTTCGGCACGTCGCTCGGTTACGGGCTCACAGCCGGACGTGCAGTCCCGCACGGCCATGAGCACCATTTGCGGACCATCAATCGAATTCGGAGCGTCGGCAGTATTGAGGCGGCGGTCACATCGGGAATGATCAGGCAGGGAATCATGGCGGCTTGTATCCGGCAAGGTGTGCCGGTGGTCATGTCAGGCACGATTCGTGACGATGGTCCCTTGCCCGGGGTGATCACGGATTCCGTTCTGGCACAACGCGCGATGCGGGCCTTGATCCCCGGTGTTGGACTCGCTCTTCTCGTCGCGTCGACGTTGCATTCCGTGGCGACGGGTAATCTTCTGCCGGCAACCGTTCCCACGGTCTGTGTGGACGTCAATCCATCGGTCCCGACCAAGCTGGCCGACCGCGGAAGCTTTCAGGCGGTCGGCCTCGTCATGGATGCGGCATCGTTTCTTTCGGAACTCGCCAGGGTGTTGGGGAGGACGACATGAGCCGCATTCTTGTCTGTCCGCCGGATTTTTTCGGAATTGAGTATGAGATCAATCCCTGGATGCGGCTTACCAATCACGTGGATCATGGACGGGCGGTGCGACAGTGGCATGAATTGATACGCGTGCTTGAACAGGATCTTGGCGTCATTCTCGAACGAATGACTCCCGTTCCCGGGTTGCCCGATCTCGTATTTACGGCCAATGCCGGTATCGTGGTCGGACGAACCGCCGTCGTGAGTCGCTTCCGGTATCCCGAACGGCAACGAGAAGAAGTTCACTTTGAGAATTGGTTTCGTAGGCATGGCTATGAGGTGATGACGGTAGAAGCAGGCATTCATTTTGAAGGCGCGGGGGATCTCCTGGGCTTCCCGGAATACTGGTTCGGCGGATATCGACAGCGATCGGATATCGGCGTCTTCCCGATCCTCAGTGAGCGTTTTCACCGAGAAATTATTCCGCTCGAACTCGTCGATAGCCGCTTCTATCATCTGGATACTTGCTTTTGCCCCTTGAGCGGCGGCGAGCTTCTTTATTTTCCCGCTGCATTCGATAGCTATGGCCGGACAGCGATCGCAGAACGTGTTCCGGACAAGCTGCGCCTCACCGTTCCGATTGACGAAGCCTTGAAATTCGCCTGCAATGCCGTCTGTGTAGGGAAACACGTCGTCCTCCCTGCCGGATGCCCAGCTACTCAGGATTGGCTTCGCATAAGAGGGTATGAAACCCACCCGGTTCAGCTCGATGAATTTATGAGGTCGGGCGGCTCGGCTAAATGCCTCACGCTGACGCTGGATTGAGAGAATCATTGGTCAACGGTCATTGGTCGCCATGCAAGAGGGCGGAATGGCTCTTATCCAAGACCAATGACGAACGGCTATCGACCGTTCATTTTTTTCTGAACAGAAACGCTCCGTACAGGCCGGCAATCGCAATCGTGACGAGTTCAATCGTCAGGAGCATGCGGCTCACGACGGCTTCTGGGGCGGGAGGAGAGAGGATGAAATACATGCCGAGAAACTCGGGTGTTTGAGTCGGCGGAGTTTCCCATGGAGGAAAGAGCACGGCCAGAATCAGGACCACGACCATTCCGTAGAGCACCGTGAGATTGAGTTGGTCCGGTGTCGCGTCAGTATGGTGTTGAGAAGTCGACGGGCTATCCGGTAAACCGTCGAGCCGCCGACCGCATTGGATACAGAAGCGGTTGATCTCCGGTTGTGACCGGCTACAGGCGGGACAGACTTGCATCCTTGCGCATTCCCTGTACGCCATACATACATGGAAATGTCCTAAAGATGCTAGAGGGAAGGATGACGTCAGATGCCCGTTCACATAGTGTACTCTCCGTCATGAGTGAGATGACATTGATAAGCTGAGATGGATGGCTTCCAATTCGTTGACAGGTGCTCGATAGCTTCTTATATAATCCGCCGTCCTGAATGGACGGGTGATGTTTCGCCATGAGGCTTGACCCACATTATTCATGAGCGCTTCTGCTGCAATCGCCTCTTCGCCGTTGCGACAAGCCTGGCCGCGCAACAGAAACGGTCGGGCAGGCGGGCTCGCGGCTCAGTCGGTCAACGTACTGTTTCAAGTATGCTTCCCTTCTTCGCGGACTCCACGCGCCCGTCTCACTTGGCGAATATGCAATTTCGCGACGTATCGTCATGAATAATGTGGGTTCATCGCGTATGCCGACCACGATCAACAAGATCGGCGTTATTGGAGCAGGAGCATGGGGCACAGCCCTGGCAAAACATCTGGCCGAGAAGGGGCTGGAGGTTCGCCTCTGGGCCTATGAGTCCCATGTCGTCAACGCCATCAACACCTCTCACGAAAACCCGGTCTTCCTCAAAGACATCCTTCTTCCTCGAGGTTTGACGGCTACCTCCTCACTTGTAGAGGCCGTCACGAACCGCGACGGAGTTCTGTTTGCCGTTCCTTCGCACCTCACTCGATCCCTGTTGCATCAGTTGGCACCCTGCATTTCCGGTCCCCTGCCGTTCGTGTGTGCAACCAAAGGCATTGAAGAAAACACGGCCAAGCTGATGACCCAGGTCATGGAGGACGAGTTGCCGCCGTTCGTGCATCGCTCCTTTATGGTGCTTTCAGGACCGAGCTTTGCGTCGGAACTCAGCGCAGGTCTCCCCACGGCCGTGTGTCTGGCCGGATCTGATGAGCACTTGGTGAGGCAGTTTCAGCATGCGTTGATGACGCCCGTATTTCGGGTATACGCGGACACAGATGTCATCGGTGTTCAACTCGGCGGTGCCCTCAAGAATGTCATGGCGCTGGCCGCCGGTGTGATCGACGGTCTGGACCTCGGACTCAATGCCCGTGCGGCGCTCATTACTCGAGGCCTGGCTGAAAGCATCCGGCTGGGCGTGGCAATGGGAGCCGATTCTCGCACATTTTATGGACTTTCCGGGGTCGGCGATCTGGTACTGACCTGTACGGGCACACTCAGCCGAAACCATTCGGTGGGTGTTCGACTCGGCAAGGGAGAAAAGTTGAAGACGATATTGGCCGGAATGCAGGCTGTCGCGGAAGGCGTTCGGACGAGTCGTGCGGCACTCACGTTGGCCCGTCGCTACCAGATCGATATGCCGATCATTCAAGAGATCAATGCCGTCCTGTATGATGATAAATCCTGTCGAAAGGCCGTCAGTGATTTGATGGAACGGGATGCAAAACCGGAGAAAGGATGGGCATGAATCCGGAAGGACTCGAACGGCTGTTACAACAGATCCGTCACGGACACGTGACGGTGGAACAGGCGCTTCAGCGCTTACGATCATTGCCTTTTGAGGATCTGGGCTTTGCTTCGCTCGATCATCATCGATCGTTACGACAGGGATTCCCCGAGGTGGTCTTGTGTGAGGGGAAAACCCCGGCGCAGGTCATCGCCATCGCTCGGGCACTCATCAAGAAACAGGGGCCATTTCTCGCGACTCGTGCCGATCCATCGGTCGCGCGTGCGATTCGCCGTCTGGATCGGCGGGCACAGTACTATCCCGATGCGCGTGTTGTGGCGATTCGTCCATCCAGGCAGAAACAACACGGACATATACTCATAGTCACCGCGGGAACTGCGGACGTGCCCGTGGCGGAAGAAGCCCGTGTGACCGCGGAAGTGATGGGAAGCCATGTCGAGCGGCTGTATGATGTCGGTGTCGCGGGTATCCATCGGTTGCTCGGAAAGAAAGAACGGCTGTTCGACGCGCTGGTCGTCATCGTCGCGGCCGGTATGGACGGCGTCCTGCCGAGTGTGGTGGGAGGCTTGGTCCACTGCCCGGTCATTGCCGTGCCGACCAGCCGAGGCTATGGCGCGAGTTTCGGAGGAGTCGCTGCGCTGCTGACGATGCTCAATTCCTGCGCGGCCGGTGTGGGAGTGATGAATATCGACAACGGGTTCGGCGCGGCCTGCCTCGCGCATCGGATCAATATGCTGGGTGCCAGGAAACCCGTTTCCAAATGACCATCGACCCGTGACTATTGTCTCGTTCAGCGCACTTCCAACGTTCCTCGCTTCGGCCAAGCGACCATCACGGTGCGTAACCCCTTTTCTCCATTTGCCAACAACTTTGTCCGCACTTCATACGAATAGGTGCCCGCCCCGGCAAGTTGCTTGCGGTGATCCTGCCCATCCCAAGCAAGCTCGACGGATACCTTCGATCGTTCAGGCTCTCCATTTCCCGCCGATGGGATGAGAACAGGCTGCCGATGCGTGAGAAATCGGAGCGATGTCTTCGAAGGAGAACTAATCAGCGATGTCACCTCCAAGATAGCGGATCCATCCATTTCTTTCGGAAGCTGTACCGTGACGGAAAATTGAAGAGGCCCGTTTTCCAGGATATACGGCGTCGGTGCAATGTTGAGGGCGACAATTTTGAGCTCGGGCTCGGGCCTGGGAACGCGGGAAGGTTTCGCCTTTGAAAGACTTTCTGCCGGGAACAAAGCGGTCAGGCACCCGCAAAGAGTGAGAAACACGAGCAGGTGTTTCGGACGATGCAGATAATTTGAAGTTTCAACGAAAACACCGAACCAGCTTCCATGGTAAGGGTGGCGCATTCGCCGCGAGGCACGGTCAGTGAAACTCAATCGCATTGTTAGGGGGATAACATAGCATCCCGGGGGTGTCAACGAAGCGTCGACAATGAACCAACGATTGCCGTTCGGCAATACGTTTGGGTAAGATGTCCGGTCATTTTACGTGTCGCGAGCGAGGAACTCGGTGGGTCGGCATTTACACTTCGATTGTTTCTCCGGCGTCAGTGGAGACATGATCCTGGGCGCACTGGTAAGCGCCGGGCTTTCGTGGACAAATTTGGTTGACGGACTCAAACGCCTACGGCTCAGCGGTTACCGACTGCGGAAGCGAGAGGTGCATCGAGGCGCGCTCCCGGCGATAAAGGTCGACGTGATCGTTCAACGGGGGTTTCAACGGCCGTTGACGCTCTCTCGTATCCGAAAGATCCTTGCCGACAGCACGCTGCCCGGCCCGGTCAAGGAACGGAGCCGGTCGGTCTTCGATCGACTGGCTGAAGCAGAAAGTCTTGCCCATCGAGTCGATGTGACGGAGGTTCATTTTCATGAGGTGGGAGTTGTGGATTCGTTGATCGATGTCGTCGGAGGCGTGCTGGGGTGCCATCTTTTGAACGCGACCCGTATCACATCGTCCCCCATCAATGTCGGAACCGGTTCCATCCAGACTTCCCACGGGTTCTTACCGGTTCCAGGCCCTGCTGTGGCAGTGCTGACCAAAGGAATCCCGATCTACGCCGCCGGTCCGCGCTGCGAACTCGCCACCCCCACCGGGGTCGCGCTGCTTCGGACATTGGCGTCGGAATTCTGCCCTCTGCCGGCCATGAAAAGTATGGCGGTAGGCTATGGGGCCGGCGACCATAATCCGGACGAGTGGCCCAACGCTTTGCGGCTGTTTCTGGAGGAAGAGTCCGCGTCGGAGGCGCAGCCGACCGAACGAGTGATACAGATCGAGACGAATCTCGACGACCTCAATCCACAGACCTACGAACACGTCATGGAACGACTCTTTCAGGTCGGTGCTGTCGATGTCGTGCTGGCTCCCGTCGTCATGAAGAAAAGCCGACCGGGAGTCATGCTGAGCTGCCTGGCCGCTGAAGATCGCACGGATGCCGTGCTCGAAGTCCTCTTCCAGGAGACGACGACGATCGGAGTACGCCTTCACGAAGTACGCCGACGGATCCTCTCCCGGCGATTCGTCCCTGTCACGATTCAGGGTGGAATCGTTCGCATGAAAGTCGCCGAGGTCGGCGCCGGCTGGGAAAAAGCAGCCCCAGAATATGAGGACTGTAAGACCATCGCAACACGAACCGGCCGTCCTCTCAAAACAGTTATGGAGGAAGCCTTGCTGGCCTATCGACATGGGAGCCGGAAAAACAGAATGAGTCACCTGCGAGGCCGGGCGTGACCGTTCTGTACTATGTTCTCCTCTTTCTCCTCTCCGTCGCGGTCACGCTCGGTGGTTGCGCGCTCTTTACCAATGCCATTGAATGGCTGGGCAAGAGGCTGGGTATCTCCGAGGGTGCCGTCGGCAGCGTCTTTGCCGCCATCGGCACGACCCTTCCTGAAACCTCAATCCCGATCATTGCGATTTTCTTCGGCGAAAGCCGGGAAGAGGTTGAGGTCGGCTTGGGCGCCATCTTGGGCGCTCCGTTCATGCTCAGCACGCTGGTGTTGCCCATGCTGGCCGTGCTTCTGCTGCTCTATGCACGAGCCGGTAAGCGGCCCCCCCGATTTCAGCTCAACTATCGGGAAGTGCTGACAGACCTCACGTTTTTTATGATCGGATATTTTGTCGCCTTGGGTTGCGCCTTCATGCCCTCCAGGCTGATTCATCTCATCGCGGCCGGTACATTGATCTGTTTGTATGTGTACTACATGAAGCTCAAATTCGAACCGGCTGGTGGTGAAGAAGGGGGCGAGCTCGAGCCGCTGATTTTCGACAAGGCCGCTGCCATACCATCATCTGCAATGATCGGGGTTCAAGCCCTCTTGGGTTTAGGAGGGTTGATATTGGGCGCCCATTTGTTTGTCATGGCGGCAGAGTCGATGGCAGGTTTATTCGCGATGTCACCGTTGATTTTAGCGCTGCTCATCGCACCGCTCGCCACAGAGCTGCCGGAGATGTCCAACAGCTTTCTGTGGCTCTATCGCAAAAAAGACCGACTCGCCGTGGCCAATGTCACGGGAGCCATGGTTTTTCAAGGCACCTTCCCCGTCGCGCTGGGGTTGGTCGGAACCGAATGGTCGATTGCGCCATCGGCATTGACCACCATGATCTTGGCCGTGCAGGCGGTGGGACTTTGCCTTCTGCAGATTCTGATCGGAGGCCGGTGGCGGCCGTGGCTACTCGCTGCAGGCGCTGTTTTCTATATCGGCTACACCGTGCACCTCTATGCCAACTGACAGGATGCTGAAAAAGCCCGCCAGCGGCGTTCTCGCATCGCTCAGAGGTTCAACGTACCGAAGCGTACGCCTCACCTCTTCGCTCGCTGCGGCCTTGCTGGACAGCCTTTTTGAGCATCCTGAAGTTGTTCGGCCTTAGCGCTTTATGGGAAACTCCGGCCATATTGTTAAGCATCAACGAATTTCTCCGCAGACGACTAAGTCGCGGTCAGCTCGCAAACGTTCCTCATCTCCCCGACTCCCCTTGCTGGGCATCACGATGGGAGACCCCGCCGGTATCGGCCCGGAAGTGATCGCCAAGGCTTTGTCTGGAGCTCACCGGCACAATGTTTGCCGATCGATCGTAATCGGATCGCTGCCTGTCATGGAGCGAACGATCAACGCACTGAAGCTTAAACTCAACGTCGTGCGAGTGCGCGGTCATGAAACGACGGCGCCGCGGAAAGGAACGGTGGCTGTACTGGATCCGCTGGAGACACCGCTGAGGACGTTCAAGCCTGGTATCGCAACGGCGGAGACCGGTGCCGCCTCAGTCGCCTTTATCAAGAAAGCCGTCGAACTGGCTCAGATCGGCTGTATTGACGGAATGGTGACGGCGCCCATCAATAAAGAAGCCATCAATATGGCCGGCTGCCGCTACCCGGGCCATACCGAGTTGTTGGCCGATCTCACTCATGCGCACGAGTCGGGCATGATGATCGTGGGCGGGCCGTTACGCATCATGTTCGTCACGACACATGTCGCGATCCGAGATCTCCCGTTGCTGCTGACCCAAGCAAAGATCGAAAAGGCGATTCGCCTGGCTCAATTGGCATTGACGACGCTGTTCGGCATCAAACGCCCCAGGATAGGAGTGGCTGCCCTCAATCCCCATGCCGGTGAGCGTGGATTGTTCGGCGATGAGGAAGCTCGAATAATTCTTCCAGCCACCCGTGCCTCCCGGCAAGAAGGCATTCTGGCAAGTGATCCTCTGCCGGCTGATACTCTATTCGGGAAAGCCGCAAAAGGGTCGTTTGACGGTGTCGTCGCCCTCTACCACGATCAGGGTCTCATTCCTCTGAAACTTGTCGCCTTCGGCACATGCGTCAATCTCACCGTGGGCTTGCCTATCATCCGCACCTCAGTGGATCATGGAACGGCTTTTGATATCGTCGGACAGGGCATCGCCGACCCCGGAAGTCTGATTGCAGCGGTCAAGCTGGCCGCAGGGATCGCTCGGAATAGAATGGCGGCAACACCAACCAAGACGAAACGAGCCGGACGTGTCGCCTGATATGTCGAAGGGTCTTGCCATGGTCCGGCAGCAGATTGACGAATTGGGGACGCTTGAGAAACAGACGCTTCAAGACCTGAACACCGTCGCCGGGGCGGAACGATTGGCAATATGGAAAGTGCGCACGGTGGCTCTTATCTCTAATACCGTCGGACCTCTGGAAGGGCAGGCGTTCGCTCGTATCCAGCCGGGACCGGCGTTCACCCACGACTTTGTCGAAGAGTTTACGGATCTCGTGGAATGTTATCGCTCGCCGCTCATGATACTCGCCAAGCGATTATCCCAGACTCCTCCAACCGGACATTGAGTGTGGATTCTCCTTTTCCCCCTGCAGCAATCAAACGTCTTGGACAGAATTTTCTCATTGATCCCAACATTATCCGTAAAATCGTCGCTTTGGCTGAGCTGACCCCGACCGATACCGTTCTGGAAATTGGGCCAGGGCGAGGCATTCTCACAGAAGCGCTTTATCATGCCGCCGGCCATGTGACGGCAATCGAGATCGATCCACGGCTCTATGCGTATCTGACGGAACGACAGCCCAGGTCTTCGAATCTCACGCTTGTCCTCGACGATGCGATGACCTATCCGATCGAGCACCTTCCGATCGGCACCATCATCGTCGCGAATCTTCCATACTATTTGTCCACTCCCCTCCTCTTCCGGCTTCTCGACCAGCGCGACCGTTTCCCCCGCATGGTGCTCATGCTGCAAAATGAAGTCGTCGATCGATTGGTTGCAAAACCCGATCGCTCCGACTATGGAGTGCTTTCAGTCCTGGCACAGTATGCGGCGGAAATCACGAAAGTATTCCGAGTCTCTGCACAGTGTTTCAGACCGAGACCGGAAGTCGACTCTGCTGTGGTCCTGCTGAAGACCAAGCACCAGAGAGCGCTGGACCGGGAGGAAGAGCCTAAGTTTTTCGCGCTCGTGAAAGCCGCCTTCGCTCACCGCCGTAAAACCCTGGTCAATTCGCTGAAAGATCAGGGGTACGAGCAGAAAGCGGTGACAGCAGCATTGCATTCCCTCGCGCTCTCTCCCTCCACCCGTGCGGAAGTCCTTTCCAGCACGCAATTCATCGAATTGACTCGCCGTATAAGTGGGACAGGCTTCTGAGCCTCCACTAATGACAACCGCCGCATGGTGCGCGCTCGACATGCTACGCAGGTCGCATGTGAATTTTGAAAATGACGCGTCGACTCTTATCGCGATCGGGCTGTCCGACATCATTGCGTAGGAGGTTTTGTTCTCCACGCCCGTTCGCCGTGGCTTTCCGCAAGAAGCATTCATACGCCCAAGGAAGCTTCTCGCGAATCACTTCAAGGCTCTTTGCCAGTACGGCAAACGAGCGTTCCTGACTGAGTTTCAGATTGCGTATATCGTCGCCTAAATCGTCAGTGTACCCCTCAATGACAAAGGCCTCCACTTCTTGTTCTGTAGGTCCACACGCGATTGATGCGTAGTGAGGCATGGCCTCGGACAAGAAGATTTCTGCGGCAGGGAGTAATCTGCTCTTGCCGAACTCAAAGTTGATCGCCGCATCCGGCACCGTGATCGTCTGAACGCTGGGCCTTGTGGTTTCCAGTGTCGGGGCAAAGCTCGGCGTCATGTCCGTCGGTATGACACGGTCCCTGACTGGATCAGCATGTTTATCTTCAACGCGGGTCACATAGGCCACGAGCAGGAGAATAAAGATGACGGCGAGCGAGGTCATAAGATCCGCAACCCCGCTCGTCACTGCAACAGAACCGTCATGAGAGTCCTGCGCGAAGATCGACTTCATTCCCTTCGTGGCCTCCGTGCCGTTCCCGGATTACGATCGTTATTCGCCTGACGTACAGGTTCTGCCGTTGCAGCTGTATTGCCCTTGAGTTCATGAAGCATTGTTTCGATCTCTGATTGGGACAGTTGAACCGGAGAGCATTGCTCCTTAATGGAGCGGTTGAGATCGTGAATGGCTTCCAGCAAGGGATTCATCAGGGGCCTTAACGCCCGCTGGACCTCATGGCCGATCTCCCCCGGCAAATCATCGACCTTCGTCGGTGAATGTTTGGAATGCAAAGCCGTGAGCGCCTGTGAGGCGGCGTTCAACGCCGCGACGGTAGATCCGAGACGCTGCTGCACGACCTCTACAAGTTGATGTGCGACATCCTTTTGGACGGGAGTGACGATGGTCGTCGAAGGTCCGTTCGACGATGAGGAAACGGAGGGAGCTTGCTCGGCGGCTTTCTGAGGAAACATTTCGTCCAAGAGGGAAACGCATTCCCGGTGCCGGTTGTCCAGCCGATGCCAGAGAGAATGTTCGAGGAGCGTGAACGCATTGGCGCATGCCAAGCCGACGATGGATGTGACGAACTTTCCTGCGAGCCCATTGATAAGTCCTTGAATTCCGTCGATCTCCGATCCATTCGCATGGAGCTTGCTGAGCCCGATTAAAATAGCAAGAAAGGTAAACATCAAACCCATACCCGTCAGGAAAGCGGGAAGCTGCCGGTAAAAACGGACATTGAGATGGGCGGCGCAGAGCGATTCGAATGAGAAAAAATCGCTTGCAGAGCGCTGACTGTGGACGGTCGGCTCAAGAAACCAGGCGGATTGCTCTACCGCGAGTGTCTTGCGGTATGAAAGCCATTCTCTGGCAAAAGACTGCTCTGACCGTACCGCACGATCCAGCGCTTGTAAATCATCAAGATCGCGTCGCGTTTCCGGCTCATCAAGACGCGCCCGCCTTTTCGCCAAACTCGGGATGACAAGCCAATCCTTGGAAATTTGTCGCCGTGCCAGGACCAGGGGCTCGACGGACGACTGGAACCTCGACAACGTCCGTTGAATGTGTAAGAGACCTCGGATGAGTACCGCGCTATGCCAAAGACAAAGGGTGAGGATACCCGCAGCACCGAGCCAGCTCAGCATAGGACTCTGAAGCCCGCCGACCACCGCCACGTCGCGCGTGAGCCATTCCCAGAAGGCGGTGAACGAATCCAATTCATCCATCGGACGTACCTCGCCGGCGACCCAAACGCCGTTCTCAGCAAAAGTAAAGGCGCAATCGAGCCCCTCAACTTCTGTGCCAGAGAAGAATGCGGGAAATAGCGACAAATTGCTATGCTGCCGAGCCGGCGCCATATCAGGATGGAAATTTTTGCCGAGAAAGGAGGCAATTTCCGCAGGACGCTACAGTCGAGGAAAAAATTTGTCCTCGGTCGATTGACGGTCGGCTTTCGTGTTATGGTTTGGTGTATCTGTTTCTGTATCGACTGAAGGTCTCCAAAAAGAGATGGTTCTCATGCGCTCAAAAACACGTTTGAGTCGACTGACTGGAATGATGTGTGTGTTGTGCTTGATAACAGGATGCGCAAGTGAATTTTCCGTTTTTAGCGCGTCCGGGGAGCCGCTCCTGATTTCACGCCGGGGATACACACCCGATGAATGTACCGGAATGGTTAAAGAAGACGCCGCTCGCATGGGTGTGACGTTGCGGTATGTTCATATACGAGGGCATGCTGTAGGTCGTTCACTATTATGGCCTTTTGAACCAGGGTACGCTTGCGAGGCAGCGATCGGCCCACCGGATGGCCCAATCGGTACCTACCCTGGTGGTCCCCATGGCATTATTCGTGGCTCATGACTCAATCGTTCATCTCCCGCTCTTTTCTTCCTTAACTTAAATTGGCACACCACAAACGCCGATGCTCTCACCTCGTTCCTCCAGGTTGGTGGGATCACCGACTGCCCTGCCTCGTCTACATCTGAGAGTGTCCCATCGACAGGTTGAGTGCATTCCTCCCATGAAGCTGAGTCATGTTAAAAATAGCAGGCCTACTTCGGCGATTCTCTTGTTGATTCATAGTCTTTCGCTATACTTATCATGTGCGTGACATAGTGGTCGGGGGAAATAAGGGAGGGAGCTCCGGCCCGGAGCGCAATGATCAAGATCTTATTAGTCGAAGACAACGACATCGATGCGCGTCTGACCAAGGACATCTTGGCGGAATGGGGCATGGAAGAATTCGATATTCTCCATGTAACCTGCTTGAGTGACGCTTTTGCGCGCCTGGCCCGTGCACGCTTCGATGCCGTCCTGTTGGATCTGTCGCTCCCGGACGGTTACGGGCTTTCAACAGTCCGTCAAATGCAAGCCGCGAATCCTACAATCGCCATCATCGTGCTGAGCGGACTCAATGATCAGACGCTCGCGTTACAAGTTGTCCAGAACGGTGCACAGGATTACCTCATCAAGGGACAGGGGCAGTCGGAGCTATTGGCCCGCTCCATCCGGTATGCCATTGAACGAAAACGGGCTGAAGAGCGGCTGACCTACCTTGCTCAATATGACCAGCTGACGGGCCTTGTGAACCGCACCTTGTTTCGTGATCGCCTTATCCAAGCCATGGCGCGCAGCAAACGGCTCCAACAACCTCTCGGGCTCATGCTGCTCGATCTCGATCAATTCAAACCGGTGAACGATACCATGGGTCACAATGTCGGTGATCAGCTTTTGAAGGCCGTCGCGGAACGACTTCAAGAGTGTGTGCGCGAGGTGGACACGGTCGCCCGCATGGGAGGAGATGAGTTCACGATTATCCTTGAAGGCCTCACGTGCGAAGAGGATATCACGCTTGTCGCGCAGCGAATCACCAAGTTATTGGCGGACCCGTTCCACATTGGGGAGCACAAGGCATTGATCGGAGTCAGTATCGGTATTACCGTCTACCCGATCGATGATCACGAAGTCGATGAGCTCTTAAAGCATGCCGATGCCGCCATGTATCGTGCCAAGCAGCAGGGAGGAAGTTCATTTCAGTTTCACATTCCTCATGATTCGTCTTTTCCTACCCGCTTGAATTCATGATCATCTACCTTCGTCGATTTCCGGCTGTCGTCATCGACCGATCTGAGCAAGCGGTTGATCCGAGATTGAATACGCGCCCATAAGATTCGGTTCGAGTCGATTCATTGTAGGAAGCGCCGATGGCGCCGGGTTGGGATGCGAATCGGGTGTCATGACGATGCCCCAGTGCTGATTGTTGCGACAGACATTATCGACAAGCAACCCTTCCGCGTGTTGGAACAAAAGTATGCCGCTCAGCATGTTTTCTTCACACTGATTCCGCACCAGCTCCGGGCGACTGCCTGGATCCCGGACCGCGATGCCGAAATGGTGATTCTCGACGCAGCGATTGTCGGCCACTCGCGGTTGAGCGCCCGCAAACACGAAAATGCCCGACTCCCTGTTGCGACACACTTCGTTGTCGGTGAATGCGACCCGACATTCCGGCCCATACAACACCACTCCCGACAAGATGCCTTCCATCGCTCGGCACTGCGTGATGATGCATGCGGAGTTGAGGATATTGAGAGCCGAATGTTGGTCGCTGCCGACATAGCGGAACGTGATGCCGGTAATCCATCCCTCCGGTACTTCTTGTAGATACAGCGGTCCCCCACGCCGGCAGAAGATTTGGACCTTATCCCGTCCGGCACCGACAAGCCGCACCGGTCGTTGAGCGACGACCAACTTATCCTCATAGATCCCGGGACGGACATAGACCTGGTCCGATTCACCGACATCCTTCAGCGCTGCGCTCGGAGTCGGATAACAGTGCCGATCGACTCGATCGACAACCAATGTTCGCCCACCGAGGGGGTTGGCCGGAATGGCCTCTTCACTCACGATACGTTCCTCGGGAGATGTTTCTTGTTTTCCTTACGACCTACACAGGAAGCGAGCTCATTACATACCGAATTCTCAGCTTAAGGGATTTGAACCACTTTGTACAAACCTGTGTCTTCAGCTACACGCCCCTCGAAAACCTCAAGACCGACGGCTCCGTAATCGAGCAAAATCCTGTTTTCTCAGCATTTCTCATTCCTGAATATTCGACGCTCTGGCATACCGATTGCGTAAGTCCCTCGACTGCCATGTGAGAGATGGAGGTCTGTTATGTTCCGCAAGTGTATCGGAATTCTCATGCTGCTATGTATGTTCTTCTCGGTCGGCCAGTCGTTGGCTACCCCCACGCAGCGGCAGGATACGACCCGCCGATTATACGATCGCGTCATGGAAGAATTTAAGCACCGCGACTACAAAGCAGCTATGGCAGGTTTCCGATTTTTCATTGAGCTGCATAGCGAATCAGCCTTGGCAGCCAATGCGCAATATTGGATTGGAGAATGTCAGTATCGCATGGGACGATATCGAGACGCGCTCAAGTCGTTCTATGACGTCGTGTCCAATTACCCGCTCAGTCCCAAGTTGGCGGCTTCCACACTGAAGCTCGGCCAGACGTATACGAAACTGGGTGATCTCGAGACGGCGCGGCTCATGTTCGACCGAGTGGTGGATCAATACCCGGATAGCCCGGAAGCAGAACTCGCTCGCAAAACCATCGAGGCTATGGTGAGCACCGAAGACCAAACCCATTCGATCGCCGTAGGACCAGGCGCACTCGATGGAAACGGCTCGCCTCCCGTCATTCCTCCGCAGTGATTCCCAATCGATCGGTGAGATCGGGCAGCGAATGGCTTTGCTTCGGCTGTAACTTCGTCAGCTTGATTCCCGCCGCGTCGAGCACTGTCTCGATGACGTGCTGCCGTTCCGCCTGATGAGGTTGCGAAGATTCATGCTCGATCTGCACGACCTGTTC
>JAICUC010000326.1 GCA_025936075.1 Nitrospira sp.
ATAAGAAACGCCATTAGTCAACCGCTATCCACACAGGCATTTGGGGTCAACCAGGGCGCCCTTGCCCCATCTTACTCTCCGTCCCCTTCCACAACCGTTCAATGTTCCCCTTATGCTTGATCACAATAAGCGCAGTTGCCAGCACAGAGGGAGCCGTCGGTCGAAGAGATGCAGCAAGGATAGGAAAGAATCCGAACGCCGTGAGCGCGTCGCCGGAGGAATAGCGCCACAGGCCTACCGCTCCGATCCATGCCGGGAGCAGCAATAGGCCGATCAATGGCGCGACACCGAGGACGGAACCCAGCGGGCGTCGCCACTCCCTTGTCGCCTTTGAATCCTAAAAATCTAACAACGGGGTCACATCTTGTCTGCAAGAAACTTGTATCTTGTCCCTCCACAGGCGACCTCGTGGTCATTAGGGGCACGTGCCAAATGGCTTGACCATGACAGGGGTATGACGTATGGTCATACTCTGAGGTGCTATATGCCAAGAGCAAAAGTTGCTATATCCCTCGACGAGTCCACCTTAGAACGCCTCGACAGGCTTGTGCGGAAAGCTGCCTTTCCCAACCGGAGTCAGGCGATTCAGGAAGCCGTGGAGGAGAAACTCACACGTCTAGAGCAAAGCCGCTTAGCCAGGGAGTGTGCGAAGCTCGATCCCACGTTCGAAAAAGCGCTTGCCGAGGAAGGCCTGTCCGAGGATGTTTCGGAATGGCCCGAATACTGAGGGGAGAGATTTATTGGGCGGATCTCAACCCGATCCGCGGCAAGGAGCAAGCAGGGCGACGGCCGGTGCTGATTCTTAGTCACGATGTGTTCAATGAACGCTCCGGCACGGTGATCGCGGTCGCGCTCACGAGTCAACCTCAACGAGCCGGTTTCCCGCTCACGCTTGAGCTTCAATCGAAGAGCCTGCCGAAGAAATCATGGGTGAAGATCAGCCAGATTCGCACGCTGGCGGTTGAACGGATCGGCCAGCGAGTCGGCAAGGTTCGCTTGGAGGAGCTGGCTGAGGTTGTGGACGGCCTGAATGAAATCATCGGCGCCTAGCACTCTAATGAGACGACACGGCATCCGTGCAGCTAAGTGTTTACGTTGATCAGCAAAGAAGTAAAGTTCCGCGAGCACTGGATCAACTGGGCCGCCCCTGCCCTATCTTACTCTCCGTCCCCTTCCACAGCCGTTCAATGTTCCCCTTGTGCTTGATCACAATAAGCGCAGTCACCAGTACAGAAAACAAAGCAAAGGGAGCGGTGGGTCGAAGAGATGCGGCGATGATGGGAAAGAGTCCGAATGCCGTCAGTGCGCCGCCCGAAGAATAGCGCCAGATAGCCACGGCTCCGATCCAGGCCAAGAGCAGCAATAGGCCGATCAACGGTGCGACACCCAGGACGGAACCAAGCGCCGTCGCCACACCCTTCCCGCCCTTGAATCCAAGAAACGGCGAAAAGAGATGCCCGAGAAATGGCGCGAGCGCGACAGTCAGTATGGCCCATTCATCTTGCAATAGCTGCGTGGCTGCAAAGCCCATTACCCATCCCTTGCCCATATCGCCGATCAAGGTCAGGATGCCGGCCTTCTTGCCCGACACGCGTAGGACATTTGTAAATCCGACATTCTTGCTGCCGACCGTGCGTGGATCCGGCAGCCCCATTGCCTTTGAAATAACCACGCCAAAGGGGACAGCACCCAACAGGTATCCGAAGATGGCGAGTCCTATAGTCAGTCCTGTCTGATCCATTAATCTTTCCGTGCCATCAATATTTGGATAGATGCCGCTTACGATTACTGAAACTTCTCTGGATGCGCAAAAAACTCCAGGATCACCCGGTTGAGATTCGGCCAATCCCTATGACTGCCTGTTCCTTCGCAGTAGAGCGTCGCTCCGTTCGGTGAACATCCTTGAAACGCGCGACATCCGCCGTCCACTGGTTTGATCTTCGTGACATCACAATGATTGCAGGCCGCCCACCAGGCGGACGTTTGGCTTCCCCAACCGGGGAACAAACTATCGTTCTTGCTGTGCATGATCATGACCGGAAGAGGATCATGGCATTGAAACCCTTCTAGATCCTTACCCGTCCATCCGGCGGCGCTCGGCGCAATCGCAGCAGGAATCTTCTTCGTCTTGTCGAGCACGGCCAGCGCCAATGAAGCAGTGCCGCCATCTGAATGGCCGGTCACAAACACCTTCCTCTCATCAATGCACCATTCCTTTGCCACGAGGCCAGGAATCGTCCCAAGCTGCTCAACAGTAACAGGATTCAACTGCTTGTGATCGGCATAGACCACAACAAATCCGGCACCGGTGGAGGCGGTGGTGAGGCCCGTAAATCGTTCCGATGCCCAACGGCTCTGACCCGCCGGTGCATAGACCATCAAGAGAGAGTGGGCGAATGTGGCATCGTAATTCGAGGGTGTGCGGACCATATATCGAATGCCGTCAGCGGAGACTTTGCCGTCGATTGCGCCGACGAGGCCTGGACGTGAACCGCCAGGACAATGTCCTGTCGCATTCGCATAGGCAAATGCTCCTAGCTGCGGAGGTTGCTCGTTTTCACTGCAAGCTGTCAATGTGAGGTAGAGAGAGAGAACGGCGCAGGTAAGAAGTCTTGAGTTCCGTAGCACGCTGTTGGGGGCATTTACATGGTGGTTGATTCAAGATTGCATGATGGAGAATCATGCCGAAACACCGCGCTCTCTATCATTGTTCAGAGGCCCTTCGCGACAACCTGCCTCCAAAAGCTCCATACATACTGACCGCCTGAGACATAGCCCAGCACCAGCGACAGATACAAGGTGACGGTGCCGGCCAAGTGCATGTTGCCGAGTTCAGCGAGGCCTGTGCCTTCCAGGATCAGCAGAATAATGGCGACGACTTGGAGCGTCATTTTATATTTGCCGGTGGTCTCTGCCGGGATGATCATCCCTTCTCCGGCAGCAATGGCGCGGATTCCCGTGACGGCAACCTCCCTCCCGATGATCAGCAGCGCGACCAATGCACTGACCCGATCCACGTTCATGAGCAGGATCAGGGCCGACAAGACCAGAAGTTTGTCCGCGATCGGATCGAGGAGTTTGCCGAGTTTCGTCACCTGGCCGGTTCGCCGTGCGATGTAGCCGTCCAACATATCCGTCACGGCCGCGATGGTAAAGACAATGGCCGCCGCCAGCGACTGATCGGGCGTTGGATTGACGAACAGAATGATGAAGACCGGAATCAAGAGAATGCGTGCGAGGGTGAGGAGATTGGGAAGATTGAGCGACTCCTCCCCAATGTCTCGCCACACTTCCAAGACGCGGTTCATGACTGCATCTATCCTTTACACAATCCCGTTTTTTAATAAGTCATGCAAATGAATCACGCCACGAATCGTCCGACCGTCTTCCGTCACGACCAGCGTCGTGATCGAATATCGCTCCATCATTTCCACCGCCGATGCCGCCAATTCGTGCGGCCCGATCGTTTTGGGATGGTGCGAGGCCAACTCGCGTGCCGTCGTATTCACCAGATCCGTGCCTCGCTGGATAAAGCGTCGCAAGTCGCCGTCGGTGATGACGCCGACCATTACACCCTCTTGATCCACCACGGTCGTCATGCCGAGCTTTTTTGCGCTCATTTCAAGCATGGCCGCCATACCCCCGACGGTGGCTTGGACCATCGGGATTTCCGAATCGGCATGCATGAGATCTTTCACCTTGACCAGCAATCGGCGTCCCAAGGTGCCGCCTGGATGGAACCGGGCAAAATCCTCTTCCTTGAATTCACGTTTCTGCAAGAGGGCGATGGCCAGCGCATCGCCTAATGCCAACGTGGCGGTCGTGCTGGCGGTCGGAGCCAGTCCCATCGGGCAGGCCTCTTCCTGGACCGACACATCGAGCGCGACGTCGACATTTTTTGCCAAGGTTGAATTCATCCGTCCCGTAAACGCAATCACCGGAATGCCCAAACGTTTCACGTATGGAAGCAATTGAAGCAACTCCTGCGTCTCGCCGCTGTTGGAAATCGCGACCAGCGCATCCCGCCGGGCCAACATGCCCAAATCTCCGTGCACGCCTTCAGCGGGATGCAGGAAGAACGACGACG
>JAICUC010000321.1 GCA_025936075.1 Nitrospira sp.
CGCCCAAACGGCTGCTCGCACAGAAGCACGAACTCTCTCCCCTGGTTATCTTCAATAATGAACCCCTTGACGTTCATACGACCTCCCTACCCCTTTTCAGAGGTATCGTCTCCACATATCTGTTCATATCTGTTCAACGGCGTTTCGTTTTCCCGACTATGTTGCGGGAACCGCAGGGACGGCTCGCACTGCTCTGTTCCGTATGATGACCGAGTCCACCACATTTCCACAGTTCACACAGCGCCAGGACACCCCTAAGATAAGTTCATCACTCGCACTATGCCCTACCCGCCGTTCCGGCATCATCCATCCGTTGCAACGCTCACAACCCATGGCCGCTCCTTTCCGGCGCCTAGAAATTGGCTTCTGTTTGCCTCCGCTGTTGAGGGAAGAGACGAGCCACAGTGGGGAGCAAATCCCTGTACAGCGAGTCCTTCTTGAGAAATGCGTCGGCTTTCGAATCACGATCCTCACACGTTTCACGCCTGTCGAAAAATGAAATCAGGATCACCATCGGTCGGTGAGCACCTTCTTTGATGTTCACCGTCGCCTCATATCCGTTCATAAGCGGCATCGCCACGTCCATCAGCACGAGATCCGGACGAAGCACGCTGACCTCCTTGATGGCTTCGAGTCCCGAAGAGGCCTTCCCGACGATCTCAAAGTCAGGATGATTCATAAGCCACTTTTCCAACCGTCCCAGAAACTCGGGGCTGTCGTCCACGAGGAGCGTGCGCAGCGGCAACATGCGTTTCATCAGTGCCTTGTCCTTCTCGGTTGATGGGCAACGCATGGTGCCTCGGCCCCCGTAACAGCTTGCCAAAAGAGCAGGCATTGAGCGTATCGGGAAAATCCTGAAAGAAAGGTGGAAATCCCCCGGGAGGATGCACGAGTTCACGGTAAGTTCGCGGAAAATGAACGAACCGAACGGCAGTTAGGGATAGAGCTGGATAAGTCCCACCCGCATCGCGAAGCGGACGAGTCCCGGTACATCGTGAATGTCGAGCCGCTCCATCAATTGACTTCGGTGAGTTTCGACGGTTTTGACGCTCAGGTTCAGGCGTTGGGCGATGTCTTTCGTCGTTTGCCCTTCGGCGATGAGTTGGAGGATTTCTCTCTGACGCATACTGAGCTTCATCAGCGGACCAGAAGGCCCTTCTGATTTTTCTCGGTAGGCTTTGATCGCATACTTGGCAACCGCCGGAGTCAGATACGTCTCACCCCTGGCAACCGTCCTAAGGGCCAACTCAAGTTCAGCCAGCTCTGCGCCCTTCAACAAGTAACCGGAGGCGCCAACCTCTAACGCTTGCTGGAAATATTCCTCATTGGCATGCATCGACAGCAGAATCACACGCGTGGTGGGCGATTCCTTGACGATCCGCAAGGTCGCGTCGAGCCCGTTCAATCCAGGCATGGCGATATCCATCAGCACGAGATCAGGGGCATCCGTCTGCACAGACTTGACGGCTTCCCACCCATCCCCGACATCCGAGACGACTTCGACCCCTTCGATTTTTTGCAGGAGCGCCCGCATACCGGCTCTGACCAACGCGTGATCTTCCACGATGACAACCCGGAGTTGGCTCATGGGACCAAGACCTCAACCGTTCCAAGCTCCTGGCTCTGATCTGGCTCGGCGAGCGGGAAGCACAGTTCGAGCCTGGTTCCTTGACCTAGAGCTGATACGATCTCGAAGGCGCCCCCAGCCAATCGTATACGCTCTTCCATTCCGAGCAACCCGATCGTTTGCCCGCCTTGCGCCCGCTGCCGTGCCAGCATCACATCGAATCCGATACCGTCGTCTTGGATAACGAGCGTGACCTCGTGATTGTTCTGACGCAACGTAAGATCGATGGTCTTCGCTTTGGCGTACTTGGAGACATTGGTCAAGGCTTCCTGCGCAACCCGGAAACAGGCCACTTCGATAGGGGCAGAAACCCGCCCCGCCATTCCTTCGGCTGAGAAAAACAGGGTCCATCCATTGCGATCTGCCTGCCGGTTCGCATACCACCTCAGCGCGGGCACCAATCCCAAGTCATCAAGAATGGACGGCCGCAGATTCAATGCCAACGTCCGCACTTGGGTCAGAAGACGGTCCACCAACTCAAGACCATCCGTAAGAAAGTCGGAACGAACTTGTGCCACTTCGCTATGCTGAACTTCTTGCAGATCGATCTTCAGCGCGGTGAGCAACTGTCCAACCTCGTCATGCAGGTCGCGTGCGAGGCGGCTTCGCTCCTCTTCCTGCACTTGCATCAGTCGACTGGAGAGCTTCTGCAAGGAGTGGTTGGCACTGCTCAACTCGGCGGTTCGTTCCTGAACCTTCAATTCCAGGGCTTCACGCGCCTGTTGCAGAAGTGTCTGCGCTCGCTTCCGTTCGCTGATATCGCGGATGATTTTCGACACCCCCACGAACCGACCGGCATCATCTCTGAGCGGCGACAATGTGACCGACACATCGATGTTCCGTCCGTCCTTGGTCAACCGCACCGCGTCATCGGTACGGATGCTTTGCCCTCTCTGCACTGAGGCATGCAACCTGGCTTCGTGATCATGAAGATTGGCCGGAATGAGCGTCAGAATGGAACGGCCAAGCATCTCGGCGGCGGTATACCCGAACATACGCTCCGCCCCCGCATTCCACGACGTCACAATTCCGTCGGGTGTCACACTCAGAATGGCATCACTGCTGCTTTCCACGATAGCACCCAGTCGCCTGGTCGCATCGTCCAGTTTGGCCGTTTTCCCCCGCGCGACAAGACCTGCCGTCATCCAGAGTAGCGCAATTCCGACGGTTCGATTGAAGACGGCCATGTCCGGTGGGATGCCGGGAGGAGAAAGCCAAAATTCCAGTATGAGGAGGATTGTCGCAATCGCTGCAACAACATAGGGAGCGTTCGGACGTTCGATCCAGAGAGCCAACAGGACGGCAAAGATATGGCCGACCCACACCTCATATCCCATCGGCGTAACTGTGTCGATGAAGAAGGTGACGACGAATACCAAAACGATCAGTATTTGGGCATATTTACTGTTCATCACTATGCCGACTTGACGGAACAACCTGTGGATCGATGACAGCGAGGCAAGGAGAAACCATACCACACCTCTCCAATGGCCGGTCGGCTATAATACCTCATACCGAGAGAGGGATCGAGACCGTAAAGGAGGGGATGGATATGAAAGGCTTAGCCGTTTAACTCAGCCGTTTGCCGGTTCACTATCAAAACACCGGCTAGGATGAGGCCGATGCCGATAACTTCAATCATTCCGACGGATTCTCCCAGAATCAAGACCGATAACCCAATGGCTGCAACCGGCGTCAAATTGCCCAGGATCGAGGCCCGTGAAGGACCGATGCCTTTGACGCCGAACAACCAGGCCTGTTGCGCCACCGCCGTTGCAAAGAGAATGAGATAGCCGAGCGCGAGCCAGTCGGATGTCGTCACCGATCCGACCCCGGTATGTATCATTTTTTGATCCGTCCACAGCAGCGGAATCTGAAGAACCGTCGCGACCATCAGGGTCGTCCAATTGACGGTCAGTGCTGAAATCCGCTCCATAATAGTGCGACTGCCGATACTATAGAGCGCCCAACTCACGACGCCGAGAAAGACCAATATGCTTCCCAATAGCGGCTGCTCGCCGGCCGCTTGAAAGCCTGCCACGGAGACCAGTCCGACACCAGCGAACGACAGTAGGGAGCCGGCCCAAACTGCGCGCAACGGCACATCCCGAATCAACATGGCGGAAAGGAGGGCCGTCACGACGGGGCTCGATCCGATGATCACACCGCCGACCGCCCCGCTGACATAGTTGAGTCCCATGAGGATGAGCAGATGGTTCCCCAAGACGCCGAGTCCCAAAAGACCGAGCAAGCGAATGTCGGCGCGACTGATTGTGATTGCGCCGCGTTCTTTCGACCACCACGTTGCGAGAAGGATCGTCAGTCCTCCGATATCGCGAAGAACCGAAGCTTCGACGGCGGAGAATGAGCCGAGCGCCATCTTCTGTGCCACGATCGAACCACCCCACAGGACTGCGGCGAGCACGACCGACCCATAGGCCACGGTAGGGGAAGGCTGACTCATGGCCACTGGGATACCGTCGTTCCGGCTCGTCGTCAAGCAC
>JAICUC010000271.1 GCA_025936075.1 Nitrospira sp.
AACCCGACTCTGCCTGTCGTCATAACCTCCTCTACTGGACCGGCGGCGAGTATCTTGGACTCGGCCCCAGCGCGCAGTCCTATCTCCATGGAATACGATTTGGAAATGTTGCGGATCTCGAAGCCTATGCCGCATGCTTGAACGACAACCGTCTACCGACGACCGACCGCACAACCCTATCGGCATCGGAGCGCCAGCGAGATGCCCTTGTGTTCGGCTTGCGTCTTCTTCGTGGTGTCCCCCGACAAGCCGTCACAACCGCGGAACGAGATCATCAGATCGACGAACTTATCGCGAAGGGCCTGCTCGATGTCGATCACGATCATGTACGACTGACTTCGTTGGGTCGACGCTACGCTGATACGGTGGCAGAGCAGTTGTTCTGAGTGAGCCACAAAAACCAGCACATCGAATCATCCGGCAAGGCCGGTAGAACTCATGTCGGTTCCCATCATCAGCGTCTTTCGGCGATTGACAAGACGGTCATAATGAGAGAAGAGTAGAGAACATTGGAGAATCTCATGCCGGTCAACATGGATCCGTCAAAGAAACGGCGCCGTCCTCAGACGGCTGCCACATCGGCTGCCGAGGAGAGACGCACGGACGCCACATCGTCCGCACCGCGGCGGACATTTGGAGAAGAAACGGAAGCCGATCGTGAAAAGGATTTGGCTGAGGCCGAGTTGAAAAACTTATGGGATGCGACGGAAGTGATCGATATGGACAAGGTTTAAGTCCTGCACGATATCCGACAACTCAGAGCTGAACTATTTCCGCCAAGCCCGTGAGAAGCCCCGCTCCATGCCGACACCTTCCACACCACAGACCATTCCGGAAACCACCGAAGATGTGCAAATCGGTTCGGGAACCGAGTTCGAGTCTCGCGTCGTGGTGTACAACTGCGACTGTCATACCTACCAACAAGTGATCGAACTGTTTTGTCGATTTATTCCCGGCATGACTTCGACCAAGGCATTCGAATTGGCCTGGCGTATCGATCATGACGGAGAAGCGATCGTCTTCACCGGATCGGCAGAACAGGCGGATGACATTGCAGCAAAACTCGCCGGAGGTGGGCTCAGAGTGGCCGTGCAGTAAGCCTCACTCTTTTTATTTACGTTTGGGCGCGCTCTTGGCCGATTTTTTGATTGGGTCTGCCGGCTTCTTAGTGGGAGTCACCTTAGAGACCTTGACCGATTTTTTCGCTGCGTTCGACGCGCTTGATTTATCGTTTTTCTGCGCAGACTTTGACTTGCTGCTCTGCTTCACAGGGGTCATGTAGATAGCGGTGCGGTTGACCTTGGCTAATTGGTCTCCGCTAAGCACCCGTACTTGATAGAGTTCGAACAGCCTGCTGATGGCTTTCGTGTCGCCCCGTCTCGCCGCATTCAAAAGTTTGCGGCGTTGATTCATCTCTTCTTCTTCGGTATGCGAAGCAGCTCGTCGTTCCATGCCCATCCTTCCTTAACACAGGCTGACCGGCTGATCAGGGGCTTCCTTGGTCCAACATCCCAGCCCCAAAATCGGCGAAGTATATCAGAATTATGATGATTTTGGGAATATCGAATGTTGCGCGACCGTGCGATGCCTCATAAAAGCTCTCGCCCATAAGCAGCCGCCTCCCCAGGGGATTTCACTATTGAGTGCAATCGCATACACCGGTATAAGTATACTTCGTCGATACGTTTCTTAAGAGGAGATCCATGATGGAACATACACCAGCATCTTCGACCGTCACCGATGACCCTCAAGCGCGCGATCTACTGCGTCGAGCGTTCGAAAGGACCGCACGGTGGCAAAAAGACTTTAAAGGGTTTACGGCTGACGTCACTGTGAATGTGAGCGGGAAAGAAACCAGCGGTCCCGTCATCGTCAAAGGTCCGCGCGAAGTATCCGTTCAGCTAGGCGATGATGAGATTCAGAAATGGGCGCAAGAGCAACTGGGTATGATTGCGGTCCATCGTGGACCCCGAAGCTTCGAAGAGTCCGACGGAAAGTATACCTTGACGATGGAGGAAGACGGTCATCCGTTCGGCACCAAATTAAATATCCATGGGTCCAATTCCTTTTACCGGATCAAGGACAACCGGATCACACAGATCAACCGCAAGATGGCCCATCCCGGCATGAATCCGTTCGCCTTTACGATCAACGTCGAAGAAAGCGCGATCACGGAGGACCAGAAAAATCTCACGACCAAGTATACGGTCTATTACTATTCGCCGACCGACGGCAAACTGACCAATGTAGAAAGCTTCACCGACACCCATGTCCGCGTCGGCTCATCGGACCTTCCCGCGACCAGGCGGATCATTACCTACGAAAACGGTCAGGTCGTCGTGAAGAACCTCACCTTCAAGAACCACAAGTTGCTGTAACCATGGACCTACGGAAAGACTTTCCGCGCAGCATGCGATTCCAGCTGGCAGGCTATGTCCACTTTGCCCGGATGATCGATAAATGCCGGGCCGTACTCGCCGGCACTGAAGGGGAATATATCTATCCCTGTCCGATGGACGAACGGCTGATGGAGTTTGCCGGAATCATCAGCGACCAATTCACGGCCGCCGTGAAGGCCAATTCGACCGATGAAGGAGTCGTGAACTGGCTTGAGCAAACGGCAACACCACACGAGCCTGCCGAGCTGGAAGAATGGAACCGGAAACTGTTGGCGCGCGGACCGAGTTCTCCTGAAAGCGCGGCCCGGTTCAACAAATACCTGACCGCCATCGATCCATCACGCACCGATATTACAACTTGGTCTGATCTTCAAGATCTGGAAGAAGGACGGGCCGTTCCAAAACGAGAACCGACACATCGACGTCAATAAGTCAGCGCCACATACTTGCCGAGATAGGTCGGCTGCTCCGCCTGGGCGAGCATGAAATGCGCCACATCCGAGCGGGAAATGGCACCCACCCGCATGCCGTTCACAAGTTCGTCCAGCACGCGATAGCGACCCGTCATTGCGCCGTTGGTTAACCGGCCAGGCCGCACGATTTCCCAGCGGGGATATCCAGCGGCTACCAGCCGCTCCTGTTCACTCTTGTCCGCATAGACTTTCTTGAGGAGCAGTGTGAAGAGGATCTTCATCGGGAGAGCATTGTAGTTCCAGCTGTCGCCCGTACCAAAACCAGTGAGCACCAGGAGGGTCGCGGAAGAACCAGTCTCTTGTAATACTTGAAGTAAGAGACGCGCGGAATCGGAGAAAAGGGTGGTGGCCAGGGGGCTTTTCACACCGAGCGTCACCAGGATGGCGCCCGCTCCATCCACTACGGCCTTTACGTCATTGGGACTCGTTGCACTGCCCTGCACCCGTTTCAGCTTAGCTCGATCTGGAAGTGGAACAACCCGTCGCGACAAAGTGGTAACCTCATGCCCCTTCTCAAGGGCGAGACGCGCGCACTGAAGTCCTATTCCAGCCGAGGCTCCGATGATGGTGATCTTCATGTTCCTTATGTTTGATATCTATGTTTGATATCAGAGTCTGAATGCTTCTCTGAACGATCTGAGTAGCGAATCTTCAACCTGAGCCATTCTCAGCCTGTTCGTAGACTCCAGTCAAGCGCCGTTGAGTCAGCTGAGAGCTATTGCCAGGTCTGGGTTGCCTTCATGAAGGAGTCACTGGCTTATGGTAATCGCGATTGCCAATAGCCCGGTCGTCGCTTCAGATGCATCACAGCAACGACGAGCAAACTGTTCGAGCGGTGGGTGTAGAGCAAAGCGAACGGGAAACGATGCACAAAGAAGCGCCTTGTTCCTTGTTGAAACTCAGGCCAGATATTCGGAGCTTCTCGTATTCGAGCGATAGCGGCAACGATTCTTGAAAGAACGACTCCCCGAGCCCATGCCGTTGCCCGTTGTACCATTGCTTAGCTTGCTCCAGCTCGCAGAGTGCATCGGGATGGAATTCGAGAGGCAACTCATCGGCCATGTCGTAGCCGCCTCTGCACCTCCTCCCAAGGAATCGCCTTCACCTCGCCACACTCGATTTGCTGAAGCCTACGCTGTACTTCCTCTTGCCAGGCTTGCTCGACGTCGGAATCTGGCTCCTCATCCAGACTCGCAATCAACTGCTCCGCCATTTCCGCACGTTCGCAGGCGGTCAACTTGAGCGCTTCCTCCAAGACGACTTGTGACTTTTGCGTCATGTTAACCTCCCCTTACGCCGCTAGAGCCTTGTTCAGTTGTTCTATTATCGTCCGAAGGCCTTCGCGAAACAACCGTTGCGCGACTTCCCCGCCCTATGACTGCGGGCTGAGGACCTCTCGCCACACAGCGGCGAGATTCTGAAGCGCTTTACTTCCATCACCGACGTAGACCGATCCGTGCATGGTCGCCAGCCGTCTTGGCTGCAGCGCCGCCAATCGGTCTAGCGTCGTCTCCGTCAATGAACAATAGGGCACGTAATTCGCCAACAGACCTTGCTGATAGCCGACCAACGTCTTTCGACACCGATCGACTATGTCTGATTCCGTCATTGGTTCGACGTCCCCGTCTTGGTGAAAGAGATCAGAGCACAAGAGCGTTCGTTCTGTTTCTTCGAACAGCAACCCCGCCTCCCAGCAGTGTGGCACGTGAGGCGTAGCGAGGAAACGGAAGCGATATCGTCCGGTCTCAATTACCTCGCCATCAGCCATCCCTTTGGCGGGGCGAAGCGCCAGACAATCATCGACACTCACCATCTTGCCCACCACACTACACACCGCTTCCGAGTGTGGAGCGAGTTGCTGCCACTCGGGCACTGTCGCGCATTCGTCGGACTCAAAATGACTGAATCCAATCCAACGCAGAGTCTGCGGATCGATGAGCGATGCCACGGCTGATTTGACCTCTGGAAAGAGGGCGCGCGGACCAGTATGGAACAGCAGCGGTTCTTCGTCTCGCACCAAGAACTGACTGAACTGAATATTGAACGGTTCAACGAACGTTGTGATGCGGAATAGATCTGGAGCGATCTCGGTAATTTTAGCCATAGAATCTCCTCAATATTTGGCCGTGCGATCATACGCACCGCCAAATCGAGCTTCAACA
>JAICUC010000155.1 GCA_025936075.1 Nitrospira sp.
AGATACGTCGAGGCACGAAGGTCATCGTCGTGGGAGCAGGTTTGGCAGGACTGACTGCTGCGGTGAAACTCAAGGAAATGGGCGCAAAGGTTTCGCTCATCGAAGCTCGCGATCGAGTCGGAGGGCGCGTCTTCACAATTCGAGGAGCATTCGCTCAAGGGCAACATGCCGAGGCGGGAGGCGACTTCATCGACGAAGGCCAACATGAAATTAAACGATTAGTGGAGGAACAGGGACTGACCTTACGCCCCATTCTGCGAAAGGGCTTCGCCTTTGTTCGATATCCAGGCCCCGGCCGGCGTCGGCGAAACATTCTATCGGGTAAAGAGGCGTGGGATACCTTGTCTCATGCACTCTGTCCGCTGGTGACAGCCTATCGCACGGCCGACAAACGATGGGACAGTCCGATTGCCAAACAACTGGCTCGGCAATCGGTGGCCCAATGGTTGGAGGAGGGAAAGGCCGACAGCAATATGAGAGCCGTTGTGCGGAGCTTACGCGGGTTTTTCCTGGCCGATCCGGAAGACCTTTCCTTGCTGGCCCTCGTGGATCAGCTAGCCGGCGATGAGCCTGGACCAGCAACCATGTATCGAATTGAAGGAGGAAACGATCGACTGCCACTTGCCCTTGCAGAGCATTTACGGGAGGACTTGCGACTCAATAGCGTAGTGCGGGCCATCTGCCAGGATCGCAATTCGGTTCGAGTAAAGGTTGAAACATCAAATGGACAAGAAACGTTCATACAAGGAAAGTATGTCGTTCTTGCTGTGCCGACCACCACGTTACGATCCATCCATATGCGGCCCCCGCTACCGGCTATGCAAGCCCGCGCCATTGACTCGTTGAAATACGGCAGGACGACGAAAGCGCTCTTACAGTTCGACCGATCTTTCTGGAGAAAGAAAGCAAAACCTCAGGCATGCGGGACGGATGCGCCGACGGGCGCCTTTTGGGATTCCAACGAAGAGCAGGCGGGTGAGGTCGGAATTCTGACGCTGATGGCCGGCGGACAAGCCAGTGAGGATACTCAAAAAATTGTGGCGCAGCGTGGGGTGGAAGGATTGGTGGAAGAATTGGATTGGATGGGAAGCCGATCGGCTACATTGCTCCATAGTCGGATCGTGACGTGGGAGGATGATCCATGGGCGCGAGGCGGCTATGCCTATTTCGACCCTGGCTTCGATCCTCGTCTCAGAAGCTGGCTCGCTCGGCGACATGGACGGATCATCTTTGCCGGGGAACACACGAGCATGAATTGGCAGGGCTACATGAATGGAGCCGTGGAAAGCGGCCTTCGAGCGGTAGAGGAGATTTGCGCGATGGCTCTCAGAAGTGAAAGACAGGCAGTATGACCCGTCCAGCGGCTCAGTCTAAAGTGCGGGTTCGAACGGCACGTCGCTGGTTCATCCGTAATGGAGCGATTATCCTCGGATGATGCCGATACAAAGGGCATTCGCAACGGATCTTCCATAGGATGCGGTACGACAGCCCTCCCAATTTGATTCAACCCAATAGTTCTTCTTGGAAATCCGTTTGAGAAAATGCTGCGTGGTGAACGGGGACCGCCCGTTTTCAATGAGCCCATCGAAGTAGGTATTGTACCCCAGCGGCAAGCTGGCCATCAGGGTGCCGCCTGAGGCAAGGCATCGTTCCTTCAAGTGCTCAATGGCTTGAAGAAGTTTGCCCGGTTCACGCGGATGTTCATCCCAGCCGACATGTTCCAAGGTTGAGATGCTGATGATCAAATCGTACTTCTCCTGAGGGGTAAACTCGACGATGTCCTGGCTCGTAACACCAGGAGCGAGCTCGTACTTGTCGACGATGTCATGGTGAACAGGATAATAGTGGGCTAGGACGTTGCCGAGTTCGAGAACACGCTTGTGTTGATATCGCATCAAAAGTTCTCGGAAAATCGGGATTTCCACCCCGCGCTCGTTTTTCCAGGTCTTGTTGTACATGTGGTACAGGTACTCGTACGTCTTGCCGTCGAAATGGAACGTTTTGTCTCGCACGAGGCGGGTCAGCGTCATCTTGATGGCGCGCCAATATCTCCGAGCGGCGCTCTCACCGGCTGTCACCTTTGTGTAATCGTAGGTATAGGGCAAGAAAGGCCTGCTTCGAGAGATTACTCGAAGATGATGCGAGATCCGGGTGATTTCATTTTGAAGATCTGTAGGGCATTGTAGATACCCTTGGCGGGGTGATTCAGGATCAGACGAGAGTTGGTGATATGGGTGTCGAGGAGCTCATACTGTCCGCCACTGTAATAAAGATCGCAGTCGTCGATCTGACAGTTCTTGTAGACATGATTGTCCAAGGAGAGTTTTGCCTTGGTAAAGGTCTGCCCATCAATAATGATGTAATTCGGTTCAAATCCCATAAGACTGCCTCACGCGGACTATAACAAAGTAGACGACGGCCGTAAATAAGCTTAGGAACAGGGGTATGGACCACACTAATTCGAGACAATCCGGAACACGTTGCCACCCTTGGTCAGGATATAGAGCTCTCCCACGCCATCTTGGCCGAAACTGGTGATCGAAGGGGCGGCAAGCAACGGCCATTCTGTCCGTTCAAGAGCCGAGCCGTTGTTGAAGCGGAAACTACGGACAAAGCCGGCGCAGAAATCTGCATAGAAATAGGTGCCTTGAGCCGCTGGTATAGCTTGGCCGCGATAAACATAGCCGCCGGTCACGGAGCAGGCTCCGTTGTCGTGCGTGTACTCAACAGTCGGCAACGTGAGTGTTCCACCATTGCAGTTGGTGGTTGGGTTAAAACAAACTGATCCTTCCATGAGCCGCCAGCCATAATTCAGTCCTCTTCCGGCATTGGGGCCTGCCGACACATTGATTTCTTCGCGCGCATCCTGACCGACATCGCCGATGTAAAGATCATCTCCATCGAACGAAAAGCGCCAAGGATTACGAAGGCCGAAGCCCCAAACCAGCTGATCGCCTCCACTAAGAAAAGGGTTGAGTGTTCCGTTGGTGCAGGCTGCTCCCGTGGTCGGATCGATCCGCAGAAGTTTTCCCAGCCGGCTTGCGAGATTCTGCGCATTATTGTTTGGATCTCCGGAACTTCCCCCATCTCCAACGGCTGCGTATAGACAACCATCCGGTCCGAACGCCAACATCCCTCCGTTATGGTTGGCAAAGGTCGGATGAGGAATGGACACCAAGACTACCTGCGATGCAGGATCAGCGATATCAGCGTTCGTTACTAAAAAGCGAACGATCGTAATCGCGCCATTGACGTCCGTATAATGGACATAGAATCGGCCGTTGGTCGTGTAGTGTGGGTCAAAGGCCAGACCAAGCAATCCTTGTTCCCCTCCGCTCGTGATGCCGGTCAGTGTCAGAAATGTCGAGAGCACGTTGCCGTTTGCCCGATCAAGCACTTTAATGGTGCCTCCCTGTTCCAGGACAAACAGGCGATTTGTATTCCCAGGGGGAGCAGTCAGGAATACCGGAGAGTTAAGGTTGCTGGCGAGGGTTTGGAGCTTCAGACTGGTTGAGGCCGGGGAGTTGCTTTGGGTGTCACCTTGTCCTCCGCATGCAGCAAGAAGGCTGGAGAAGCACAGGCAGAGACTCGTCCACCAAATGGCCTTTCTCATGGGTAAGCCCTTGTCTTATTGAGAGGTATTCCACATACTATCATTACCTTTGTGGTCAAATCCTAGCCATTCTGAACGTAACAGGTGCACCCCAAGAATAAACTTTCCAAGTTCCAAGGCAATCTCTGGTCCAGAGGTGGTAGAGTGGCTGTTTTCTGAGTGGGCAGTCTTTTGTCTTGATCCGATCAGGATGACTCTATAGAATGGCCCAGCTTTTCGGGTGGTTAGCTTCGAATTCGATTCCGCCCGCCTTGGATTTACCCACTCGCGAATGTACTTTGGATGGGTTGAAGCCACGGAGAGCCGTGTGACAAAGGAGTCCGTTTAACAGCAGGAGGATTTCCCGTGAGTGACTCAGCGATTGTAACGTTTGCCTTCATAGCGGCCGTGGCTGGTATTGCCTATGGTCTGTACTTGGCAATGTGGGTATTCAGGCTCGACGCCGGCAATGCCAAGATGCAGGAAATCGCAAAAGCCATTCAAGAAGGTGCCGGCGCCTACATGAATCGACAGTACAAGACCGTCGGTTATGTGGCTGCCGGCCTATTCGTCGTTCTGGCGGCTGCTGGAGCCGTGTCGGATAAATTTGGTCTGATCACTGCCGTCGGTTTTTTGGTCGGCGCGGGAGCTTCGGCCCTTGCCGGCTACGTGGGCATGATCATCGCGGTTCGCGCCAATGTGCGGACAGCCCAAGCCGCTCATAACGGTATGAATGCTGCGTTGACCGTTGCTTTCCGTGGTGGAGCGGTGACCGGCTTGCTGCTGATCGGTCTCGGACTGCTGGCTATTACCGGGTTTTACACCATCGCAGAATCAATGGCCGGGCAGGAGAAAGCCATTCACGCATTGCTCAGCCTTGGATTCGGCGGCAGTCTGATTTCCGTCTTCGCGCGTGTCGGTGGCGGCATTTACACGAAGGCAGCCGACGTCGGCGCCGACTTGGTCGGCAAAGTCGAAGCGGGAATTCCGGAGGACGATCCGCGGAATCCAGCGGTGATTGCAGATAACGTGGGTGACAATGTGGGAGATTGTGCTGGAATGGCGGCAGACCTCTTTGAGACCTATGCCGTGACGACGGTGGCGGCAATGGTGCTGGCCTTTACGATGTTCAAGGGAGCGACCGCTCCGATTCTTTATCCGTTAGCGTTGGGTGGAGTGACGATCTTTGCCACGATCATCGGTATTCTCTTTGTCAAGGTCACTCCCGGCGGCGAAATTATGTCGGCACTGTATAAGGGGTTGTTCGTGGCCGGCGGGATTGCCGCCGTAGCATTTTTACCGATTACCTTTACGGTCATGGGCGGAGTCGGCGGTGTCAGCGGGTTCAGTTACTACATCGCGGCGCTACTCGGCTTGGCCGTTACCCTGGCGCTTGTGTTCATCACCGACTACTACACATCGAAGAACTATGAGCCGGTGAAATACATCGCCAAGGCAAGTGAAACCGGCCATGCGACGAACATCATTGCGGGTCTGGCAGTGGGCATGCAGTCGACGGCGGCTCCTGTCGTGGTCATTGCGGCAGCGATTCTCGGCAGCTACTGGGTTTGTGGCGGCGCCGAGTCGGGTGGATTGTACGGTGTGGCGGTGGCGGCAGTAGCCATGCTCTCGATGGCAGGGATCGTTGTGGCGATCGATGCCCTTGGTCCTATTACGGACAATGCCGGTGGCATCGCCGAAATGTCGCATTTGGGGAAGGAAGTTCGAGACATCACGGACCCGCTGGATGCCGTCGGCAATACGACCAAAGCGGTCACGAAAGGCTATGCGATCGGGTCCGCCGGTTTGGCGGCAGTAGTGCTTTTTGCTGAGTACTCGCGAGAGGTCGCAGCGCACAATCCGGCGCTGTCCGCATTCGATCTTTCTAATCCGAAAGTCTTGGTGGGTTTGTTCCTGGGCGGCATGTTGCCGTTCATTTTCGGCTCAATGTGCATGAGGGCCGTCGGCGAAGCGGGGGGGTTGATCGTTGAAGAAGTGCGTCGGCAATTCAGAACGATCAAAGGAATTATGGAGGGCACGGGCAAGCCCGAGTACGGCACCTGTGTCGACATCGTGACCCAAGCGGCAATTCAAAAGATGATGATTCCCGGTTTGATTCCGGTGGCGTCACCGGTCATCGTCGGGTTGGTGCTTGGGCCACAAGCGCTCGGCGGCGTGTTGGTCGGCAGCATCGTCACGGGATTGTTTGTTGCGATTTCCATGACAAGCGGCGGCGGTGCGTGGGACAACGCCAAAAAGTTCATCGAAGAGCAGGGCTTGAAGGGCACCGAAACGCACAAGGCGGCGGTGACCGGCGATACAGTCGGCGATCCCTATAAGGATACGGCAGGACCGGCCGTAAACCCGATGATCAAGGTCATCAATATTGTCGCATTGCTCATCGTGTCATTGATTGTACGCTAAGCTATTGCTGAAGTATCGATGCTCGGCTGATCCGTGTGACGAAGCGCCGTGCTCAGCTGAGGCACGGCGCTTTTTCGTTTCTCCCTTGTCTTGACGGCTTTCGGTACCCTAGGGTATGGTGAATTCATCGCTGGCAGTTGTCGGGTTGATCACGAGGGTTTCCCTGGTTCACGGGAGGTGCTCGGATGGAAAAACAAGAGCGAAAGCAGGAAGCCAGACGAGAGCCGCAAGGTAAGGAAGAAGTCAAGGCGAATCCTAAGGTTGTCGAAGCCGGCAAGAAGATCAAGGAAGATATCGATAAATTGGTCGATGAAATCGATGATGTCCTTGAAAAAAATGCTGAAGAGTTTGTGAAGAACTACGTTCAGAAAGGAGGAGAATAACACCGATTCCGACTTCCACATTTCTACTCGATTCCTCCTACTCCGGCCCCAAGCCCATTGGTTTGACAAAGAAGAAGCGACTTATTACAGTCTTTTTCGTTCCTATGAAACTCATGGTTTGAATTATGGTAAGGCCCAGGCTCTTAAGGAGGCGGGGATGAGGTCTAAGCTCTGGGTCATTCGCCAGGTCGATCCAATCCAACGAGGGTTCTTATCACAGGCCTTATCCATCTCATCGGCCACTGCCTCGTTGTTGCTCAACCGAGGCGTCACGGACGTAAACCAGGCGACAGCCTGGATGTCTCCTCTTCGAACTCATGATCCTTTCTTGATTCCCGATATGGAATCGGCTGTTGATCGTCTGTTTCAAGCCATGCAACGGCGAGAGGTCGTCTGTTTTTATGGCGATTACGACGTTGACGGCATGTCCGCCACGAGTATTTATCTTTCCTTTTTCCGTGGACTCGGTGCCGAAGTTCGAGCCTATGTTCCGCATCGTCTGCGTGAAGGATATGGACTCAATGAGAACGCTGTTCGGACCTTGGCGAAGGAGGGCGTCTCTTTATTGGTGACGTCGGATTGCGGGACCACGTCTCATCGTGAAATTAGTCTTGCCAATCAATTGGGAATTGATGTGGTGGTGACCGATCACCATCAAAGCGACCAAGAGATGCCGCCCGCGTTGGCGGTGATGAATCCGCATCGGTCCGAAGCTCGATATCCCTTTCAGGGGCTTTGTTCCGGTGGTCTGGCGTACAAGGTTGCCCAAGCCTATGACAGGAAGTATGGATCCGGTTCGGTACCTCTGGAGTCGCTCTTGGATTTGGTGGCGCTTGCCACAATTGCGGATGTGGTTCCTCTACAAGATGAAAATCGATTATTCGTGAGAGAAGGTCTCGTTCAAATTTCACGAGGCGCGCGCTGCGGCATACGGGCCTTGAAGCATGTCGCAGGTATTAGTCGTGAGTGTACGGCCGAAACCATCGCATTTAAACTCGGTCCTCGACTCAATGCCGCAGGTCGGTTGGATGAGGCCATCAAAGGGGTCAGGCTTCTGACGACGGAGTCTGAACGGGAAGCCAAAGAGTTGGCTGAAGATTTGGAGCAGTTGAATCGAGCCCGCCGTGACATCGAGGCCGAAATTCTACAGGAGGCGCTGGCCCAGGTGGAAGCACGGGAGTGGCCGGGCGGCATCGTACTGTATGCCCGAGGATGGCATTTAGGGGTCGTCGGCATCGTGGCCGCCCGTATCATGGAACGGTTCCATCGTCCGACGGTCGTCATCGCTGTAAGTGAACAGGGTATTGGAAAGGGGTCCGCCCGGACTGTGCCGGGGTTCGACTTATATCAGGCCTTAACTGCCTGTCGAGACCTGCTCATGGCATTCGGCGGCCATCCCAGCGCGGCC
>JAICUC010000331.1 GCA_025936075.1 Nitrospira sp.
ACGGCATCAAGTCGGCTTGGGTGAAAGAGCAACATGTCGTGATCGAAAGTGGCAAAGTCACTTTGTATCGTGTAGATCTAAAGGTGACGTTCGTCTTGGATTGACGAGATAAGAAGAACCTCTACCTTATGCTCCAATGGCCCGAAAGGAGATGGCGGGCTGCGAGGCGTTCAGTGTGGCCTGCGGCTTTTGTGTGCACTTTCCTTTGGTGCTTTGCCGACATCGCTTTCCTGCAAGGTGCGGAAACCCCGATGGAGGCGGTGCGCGAGACGCTCACCCAAGTCCTCCGCATCCTCGATGACCCCTCTCTAAAAAACCCGGCTAAACAGGCGCAGCGTCGTCATATGCTCGAAGAGATCGCCGCCGGCAGATTTGATTACGCAGAAATGTCGAAGCGAGTGTTGGGCAGTTATTGGAAGCCGCTGACAGAGACTCAACGGAAGGAGTTCGTCGAGGTGTACAAGGGCTTTCTCTCCGATCGGTATGCGGGAAAGATTGAAGATTATAGCGGACGGAAACAAGATGTAGGCTATCTGACGGAACGGATCGAGGGATCGTATGCAGAAGTGAGGACCGAGTTGCGGTCAGACAAAACGACGCTTCCGATGGATTACCGCCTCTTGGTGAAAGACGGTCGGTGGTCGGCTTACGACATCATCATAGACGGCGTCAGTTTGGTGAGCAATTATCGGAGCCAGTTTCAGAAGATCATTCGCGAGAGTTCCTTTGAGGAGCTGGTCAACAAACTGCGCGAACGATCCGTCTCGTCGGACACAAAGAAAAAATCTTGATGCAGGCTCCGAGGATCAACACCTCGCGACGAATCGATGGAGCCAGCAACAGCATCGTCACTGTCAAATCGTTACTGTTTCGTACAGCTGGTACCTTTACATCTCCGCCGGACGAGCTCGACATATACCTCATTCTTCGAAGAGCGAAGAATCTCTGGCTGATCGCTGATAGCCGGGAAGAGAGGAAGATCCGTCGGCTTCTGCTCATCGTGCTCGCGGTAAGAAAGCATATACCGCAAACTTGTCACTCGGGTGGTGCAGGTATATAGCCAGAATGGCGAAGGCAATGGCGCCCAGTGCAGAACCTAATGTCCCGGCGTAGCTGTATTTGAGAGGAAATACCAGAATGCGCCCGTGGCGAATACCCCTGCTACAAACCATGCTGCCCGCGACATCCACCCGCGGATCCGGTACTTATTTTCCGACGCCTAACTTTTTAGGCCGATCCGCATAATAGCGGATCTACCAGTTCCTACCTGTACGACACGACACAGACCGTTCCAAGCATAACGCCATAATTATTGGCGTTTCATTGTGAATTGTCACCTTATCCATAAGCGTCACGACTCTTAAGTAGCGGCCGGCAAGTTCCGGGATCGCAGCCCAAAAGCGGTACCGGTTGTGCTCCTGTGGTTCCGATGGATGGAATGCTCCAGTACGAATATGCACCACTCCTTCTTAATGTATGGGCGCTTCCGAAGAACCTCCTGCTCGAAGTATTTCGTAAACTTAGTCCGATGTTTATCTACCACTACTCTGTCTAGCAACACTCATCCATCAGTCGCATCCAGCACAAATTAGGGTCCAGCGTACACTGTCAGCGGAGCGCTCAGCCTGTCTCGGACGCCCGCGTTTCCCCCTTTCAACCACTAGCTGACTTGGTTGCGAACTTCTTCTGGGCCGCTGTGAGTCGTACCTTCACGACCTTACCGAGCTTCACATGCTGCTTGGCATGCCAGAGATCGTGGTTGTACTGCATGGCAAGCCAACTCTCCGGAGAACGGCCAAGCGCCTTGGACAGGCGTAGCGCCATTTCAGGGCTGATACGACTAGTACCGGTAAGAATGCGATTCAGGGTTGAAGCAGCCACACGGAGTTTTCCAGCCAGTTCGCGGCCGCTCAGATTGTTGGGTTCCAGATAGACCCGAATAATGAATTCGCCAGGATGGGGAGGATTGTGCATAGCCATTAGTGGTAGTCTTCATAATCCAAGACGTAGGCGTGTCCGTCTTTGAACGTGAAGGTTAATCGCCAGTTCCATTTATCCACACAGACCACCGACCGCGTTCCGATCTCTTCAAGGGATGGAGTCGGAATCCTGGAACATTCATGTCCTCAATGGACAGAGCCGTATCTAAGGCTGCCAATAGAATGCGCAGGCGTTTGGAGTGGCGCGGTTGGATACCCACCGCACTCCCCGACTCAAAGAACTTCTTCAGTCCTTTATGCCGGAATGATTGAATCACCCGCCAATATAGCATGTTGCGCACTACGCAACAATGCCTAGCGGCCATGCGGCTCTGGCAGACGAGGGCTAATCAGGGCGCGCTAGTTTTCAAGCTTACAGCTCAGCAGCATCACGGCTGCCTCGTGTGATACGTACACGTGGTCGTTTCATTGTCCCTCCGCAATGAGCTTGTAGCGCCGCAGGGCAAGATCTATGTCCGCCTTGATGAGCCATTCATCACGTTCTCTTCGGATCTATGTGCTTCGTCCATTCATCCATCGTCGTAACCGGATGAATTGCGCCGGTTTGGGTCGGCGCCAACGGTTCAAAAAACTCCAAGAGGGATTGATAGTCCTTGGCCTGAACGGTGATGTAGTAGGTATGTTCCGTAGCGGCCACATAGGCACTCAGTATCTTCACTCCTTTCTTGGCGGCGAGGTCCCGCTTGGCCCAAAACTCATTGAGCATCGTGGCTCCCTCTTTACTTCTTCCCGGGCAATTCTCCGGTGTGTGCGTCCAATGCGCGACAAATATCATTCCGTCGCCGTCATTCATAATTTATTCTCCTCGTTGATCATATGTCTCTCGGGCCTGTCTACATTGACGGTTGCGCACGGAAAAGGGATCCTATTTATAGAATTTCTTGTGTATCGGTTGCCGTCTCAGTGGACAGGATATCGTAGGGCGGAAGCGCCATCAACGCCAATCCTTACCGATCTCGAAGGGATACAGGCAGGAATCACGAAGGTCAAGATCGCCGCCGCAATGAGCGCCCGCCTGAATAATATCCTTCACTGGCCTGGCTGATCAAGACACGTCGGTTGCATCGATTGATTTTTCGAGAAAAGCGGTTATCTGATAACTGAGCGGAGGTTTCGGTGAGAGGAACGCTCGCGGAAGGGAGGTCGAGCGCTGGGGTGGTGAGCAGGCCCATCACTGGGTGGGAAGCCTAAAGCCCCTCCAAGACCTCAGCACTTACCAAGAGCTCTCTGGACCTGCTTCCGCTCTTATTTTGTTTGCAGTAGGGTTCGCTCTTCCCATTTTTAGCGGCAAAAAGGCTCATCTTAGAAATTTCTCCTTGGACCTTGGGATCCACGGCGGTGAAAAAGGCTCGGCCGCGTTCTCACTCTGCTTTTTCTCGGGGTTTCACTAGCGTAATGTTGAAAGGAGCAACAGCCCTGTGGATGCCGCTGCCCCGTAATGCCCCAGACTCCTCTTCTTTTGTCTCTCAGCGCAGTCCTCCTGAACCTAGAACGCTGCATTTTCTCGTGGATTAGGACTATTGGCACTATCGATGCAGAACTATCGGAATGAGACTCCGGCTCTCAATCAATTCACATCTCACATCATAGAAGGAGGCAATGGCCATGAGCGGACTGACAAGATGGGAACCGACGACACGATGGAATCCGTTTAAGGAAATCGAGGAAATGGAAAAACGACTTTCGAGCCTGTTCGGCCGCACATCTGTTCCTACCGGTGGTGACAAGAAGGAGGCCATCAGTGTCGCGGAGTGGTCGCCGCTCGTGGACATCTCGGAAGACGAGAAGGAGTATGTGATCAAAGCTGAGATTCCCGAAATGAAGAAAGAGGAAATCAAGATCAACGTCCATGACGATGTCCTTGCCATCAGTGGTGAACGGAAATACGAGAAGGAAGAAAAGGGCAAGAAGTATCACCGCGTCGAGCGAGCGTACGGCAGCTTTATGCGAAGCTTTACCCTTCCCGAAGACGCCGATGGATCCAAAGTCAATGCCGAGTACAAGGA
>JAICUC010000159.1 GCA_025936075.1 Nitrospira sp.
ATTCGATTGCCTCGGCATCGGTGCCCTCGAGCGCTTTTTTGACGGTTGCGACGGCATCCTGGATTTTTGTCTTTTCCTCCGCTGAGACTTTGTCGCCGTATTCCGTGATGTTTTTCTCGGTTTGATAGACCAGAGTGTCCGCCTGGTTCTTGGCTTCCGCCAATTTGCGGCGTTTCTTGTCTTCTTCGGTATGCGACTGCGCATCCCGAACAAGCTTCTCGACTTCGTCCTTGCTCAGGCCGCTGGAAGCCGTGATCTTGATGGATTGTTCTTTCTGTGTGGCCAGATCCTTAGCCGACACGTGCACGATGCCGTTGGCATCGATATCGAACGTCACTTCAATCTGCGGCATGCCGCGAGGCGCCGGTGGAATGCCGACCAAGTCGAACTGCCCGAGCAGTTTGTTGTCATTGGCCATTTCCCGTTCGCCTTGGAAGACGCGGATGGTGACGGCCGTTTGGTTATCGGCTGCCGTCGAGAATACTTGGCTCTTTTTGGTCGGAACGGTCGTGTTGCGTTCGATGAGCTTGGTGAATACGCCGCCCAGCGTTTCAATGCCCAACGACAAGGGAGTCACATCGAGAAGCAGGACGTCCTTGACCTCTCCTTTGAGGACTCCGCCTTGAATGCCGGCCCCGATGGCGACGACTTCGTCGGGATTCACCCCACGGTGCGGTTCTTTTCCAAAGAAGTCCTTCACGACCTGAATCACTTTGGGCATGCGGGTCATGCCGCCGACCAACACGATTTCTTGAATATCCTTGGCGGTGACGCCTGCGTCGGACAATGCCTTTCGGCACGGCTCGATCGTGCGTTGGATGAGATCGTCTACCAGCTGTTCGAGCTTAGCCCGTGTCAATTTGATGACCATATGCTTGGGGCCGCTGGCATCGGCGGTGATGAACGGCAGATTGATTTCCGTTTCTTGGGACGACGACAGTTCGATCTTGGCCCGTTCCGCCGATTCTTTCAGGCGTTGAAGCGCCATTCGATCTTTCCGCAGATCAATGCCCTGATCTTTTTTGAACTCGTCGACCAGCCAGTCCATCACGCGTTGATCGAAGTCATCGCCGCCGAGGTAGGTATCACCATTGGTGGATTTCACCTCGAAGACGCCTTCACCGATTTCGAGCACGGAGATGTCGAAGGTCCCGCCGCCCAAATCGTACACGGCAATCCGTTCATCCTTCTTCTTGTCCAGACCGTAGGCAAGGGAGGCGGCGGTCGGCTCATTGATGATACGCAGGACGTTCAGCCCAGCGATCTGGCCGGCATCTTTGGTCGACTGACGCTGGCTGTCGTCAAAATAGGCGGGGACCGTCACAACAGCCTCAGTGACCTTTTCACCGAGGTAGTCTTCAGCGGTCTGCCGCATTTTTTGCAGAATCATCGCCGAGATTTCCGGCGGGCTATAGCGCTTGCCGCGCAATTCCACATGCGCATCACCGTTGTCGGCCTCAACCACCTTATAGGGAAGCCGCTTCAGGGCTTCTTGAACCTCACGGCTTTTGAACTTACGCCCCATCAGGCGCTTGACGGAGAAGATGGTGTTCTCGGGATTGGTAATCGCTTGCCGCTTTGCGATTTGGCCGACCAGCCGTTCACTTTTATCGGTAATGGCAACGACGGAAGGGGTCGTCCGACTTCCTTCGGCGTTGGCGATCACGACGGGGTCTCCGCCGCTCATAATCGCCACACAAGAGTTGGTGGTCCCGAGATCGATACCGATGACTTTACCCATTGGTGAACTCCTTCCTTCTCGACAACGATGACTGAGCCGGGTCAGTTTGTCGTTGAGTCATGTTCGTTTGGTTGGGCCGGACCTGACGAGACACTGACCATTGCCGCCCGCAGAATCCTATCGTGCAGCCGATACCCTTTTTGAAACTCGTCCAATACTTTATTGGCCGGTACATCGTTCGATGGGCCGTATGAGACGGCTTGATGGGCGCTGGGATCGAAGTCCTGGCCGGCTGTTTCGATCGCCTGCACACCGAATTTGGCCAGAATCCCGAAGAGTTGTTTGAGCGTCAGTTCCACACCTTGGATGAGCGCCGAATCGCTTCCATTCGTCCGAGCCGCCTTGATTGCCCGCTCCATGTTATCGACCACGGGCAGCAGTTCTTTGAGAAGCTGTTCATTCCCGAATCGAATTTGCTCACGCTGGTCACGTTGAGTCAGCCGTTTATAGTTTTCAAATTCGGCAGCCAGCCTGAGATACTTGTCATTGATCGCTTTACATTCTTCAGACTTGCTGGTCAGTTCGTCTTGAACTGACGAGCCGGTGTCCGCGACCGAAGAATCTTCCTCTAAACTCCCGATTGTATTGACGTTTGCTTTTTTCTGCTCTTGATCGTCATTCATCCTGATACCTATACAAGCGGGGAGATATCCATAGGAGGAGGGAAGTCAACGGGTAAAGGAAAAATAAAATGATGCGGGTGCTGAGAGGGCTAGACCCATTGCGTCGGGCTTGCGCCCTGGGCACGGCGATAGAGCAGTTCAAGCCCATGCAGAGTCAAAAACGGTTCAATGTGTTGAATCGATCGCGCCTCCGGCGCAATCACCGGTGCCAATCCACCTGTGGCGATCACATATGATGTGCGCCCCATCTCTCCTTCCATCCGTTGAATAAGAGTGTCCACGAGACCGGCATAGCCGAAAATGAGCCCTGATTGAATACTACCGGCGGTATCGGTTCCAATGACGGTCTTAGGCCGGGCGAGCTCGACTTTGCTCAACTTTGCAGCCCGTGTGAACAGGGCCTCTGCCGAAATAGTCAGGCCCGGTGCGATCACGCCGCCGAGATACTCTCCCTCTCGGCTGACTGCGCAAAATGTCGTCGCTGTGCCGAAATCGACGATGATGAGATCTCGGCGAAACTTCTCATAAGCCGCAGCTGCATTTACAATACGGTCGTTTCCGATCTCTTTCGGGTTCGAGTATTTCAGTGTTAAGCCGGTATCCATGTCGGAAGAGACGGTGACGGGAGTGCAGCCGAAGGACGTTTCAACCATCGAATCAAACGTTTCCGTAAGGGCGGGAACGACGCTGGAGATGATTGCACCGGTGATGTGCTCAGGGAGGCGCCCGTCTCGGGCCATGAGGCTGAGGCAAATGACGCCGTACTCATCGGCGGTGGTCTTGGGATCGGTCGCCAACCGCCAATGAGTCAGCAGCATCGATCCGTCGAAGATTCCGGCGACAACGTTGGTGTTTCCGATGTCGATCGCTAAGAGCATCGAACGTATTCTACCCGGCTTGGTACGCTTTCGCTACTCTCTCAGCAGGATGTAGAGCCTCATGCGATCTCACAAGAGCCCACAGGCTGGTCAAAAAGGCTGTCCAGCAAGACCGCAGCGAGGTCGGCGACGCGACGAATAAGGAGCGTCACGTTTGCGGACGGGCGCGAGTCGGTGAGCGCCCAGTGTCTTGGGGGAGGCGTAACCTTTCTCACCCGCCGCCCCGAGCTGCTGTGGCAGCTCTTTCCCGGTGGTACGTTGAGCCTCTGAGGTTCACGCCGCGCTGAATAAAGCGCGGCACGCCTGTGAACGCCGCCGAGATGGTGAGGCGGCAGTGTCCTGCGAGAACGCCGCTGGCGGACTTTTTCAACAGCCTGTTAGATGAATGACGTCGGCTGCACGGACATCGATGAGGGGCATCGATTGTGAACGAGGGTGAGGCGACAAGGTTCTCACTCGCAACGCGCCGTCGACCGAGAGAGTCTCTGCGATGCCGACAATCGGTTGCTCATTCATGAACAGGACGCGAACTTGGCGCCCCAACGTGGCACAGCGAGCCGTATAGGCTTGTCGTAACCGGACTGGGCCGGAAAATCGAAGTTCGCCAAGGCACTGCTCAAGTTCCAGAAGCAGTTGAGCAATGAGTCGATTGCGGTCGATCGGTCGCCGTGAGGTTTCCAGCAATGAAGCTGCAATCGGCCGCAATTCTTCCGGAAAAGACACCAGGGGAACATTCACATTGAGCCCGATTCCAATGACTACGACCGGGTCGTTGGTTGTGGCGAAGCTGCTTTCGCAGAGAATGCCGCCGACTTTGCGTTCATGGAGAAGCAGGTCGTTCGGCCATTTCAGGGAAAGTGATACGGCCGTCATCTGTTGAACGGCTTCAGTAACGGCAAGTGCGCTGGCAAGCGGCACCCAAGATAACCATTGCGAAAGGGAAAGGTTTTCCCCCCTCCCACGTATAATGATGGAGCAATAGATGTTCAGGCCCGGCGGAGAAAACCATGCGCGCCCATGTCGGCCGTAGCCACCTGACTGACTTTCAGCAATGACGACGGTACCGTGGACTGCGCTGTTCTGCGCCAGTGACAAGGCCTCCCTGTTAGTTGAAGGAAGCTCTTGGTAAAGGTACAAGACGTGACCAAGTGACGTGGTCGCAAGGATGCTGCGAATGCTGTCGAGATTGAGTGGCTCGGAGGGCACCATCGACTACGCACGCCGGCGTCGTGAAGGTCGAGCTAACGTCATGACAAGGCTGACCGTCGCTGCCGGGGCAGAATGAGTGAGCGTCCCAATGGAGATGCGATCGGCGCCGGCTGCTGCCATAGCTCTGACGTTCTTGAGTGTGATGCCGCCCGACACTTCCACCAGAGCCTGTTTCTTGATCAGGGCCACGGCACGTCGGACCATGTCCGGAGCCATGTTGTCCAGCAGAATAATATCAGGCTTTCCTGTAAGCGCCTGCCGAACTTCAGAGAGGGATTCCACCTCGACAATAATTGGGAGCGCGCTCGGCCGATGGGCATGTGCTAGGCGACATGCCCTTTCCACGGGTCGTCGATTGCGTTGGAGAAGGGCCAGATGGTTGTCTTTAATGAGAATGCCGTCGCTTAATGATTGCCGGTGGTTGATCCCCCCGCCTAGCGAAACGGCCCACTTCTGAAGCGCACGCCAGCCGGGAAGAGTTTTCCTGGTATCCAGGATACTGGCAGGGTAGCCGCGCACGGCCCGGCAGAACCGTTGTGTCAGGGTGGCGATTCCGGACAGGTGTTGAAGAAAGTTCAAGGCGACCCGCTCGGCCTTCAGGATGGACCGCCCATCACCTTCGATCTGAAGAAGCGGCTCTCCATTTGTGGCTCGATCGCCGTCGCGCTTGGAAACAGACAACCGCAGGGAAGGATCGACCATGAGAAAAGTCTGAACCGCTGGGGCCATCCCTGCCACAACCAACGGCTGTTGCGCGATGATCTCGGCCCGAGCCGGCACCGAGGATGAGAAGACTGATGCGGTCGTGGCATCTCCTTGAACGAGATCTTCTTCGAGCCCTTGGCGCACCGCGCGCCGGATTTCTGCAGCAGGGAGTGTGGTCATCGGTCAGGTTGCGAGCATGGCGCGGAGCTGCCGTTCGCTGTCGGCCAGCAATGCATGATCGCGGGACAGAGTCCGCACGCGCTCCTGATGTTCGGCAATCACGTCCGGCGGAGCTTTCGACACAAACTCGGTGTTCTTCAGTTTCCCGCCGACCCGTTGCAATTCCTTGTCGGTCTCCGTGAGTTGTTTTGCCAGACGCTCAATCGCTTTCTTGAGGTCAACGTCATCGGCGACTGCAATTCCCACGGAGAGGCCTTCAGTGACAAGTCGCAACAATCTGGCCGACGGCCAGTCATGCGGCCGGCTCACTTCGGCGGTGCCGCGGCTGAGGTGGGCTAGGTGTCGTTGTAACTGATGGAGCTGGTTCTGCCTGTTTTGGTCGTCGTGTCCGACATGAAACGAAATCTGTTGCCCGGGTGGATAATTCAAGAGGACTCGTCCGGTTCGGATGAGTCCCACCGTCTGTTCCAGCAATGCGAAGTGCTCCTCTGCATCAGGCGCGACCCATGCCTGGTCCGAGGCCGGGTAGTTCTGCACGACGATACTGTCTCCCTGATGGGGAATCGTCTGCCAGATTTCTTCCGTGATAAACGGCATGAAAGGGTGCAACAGCCGCATGGTCGTTTCGAGCGTCTCGACGAGGGTGTACCTGGTGCTTGCTCCATCCGGGTGTTCAGGTGTTTGCAGAACCGGTTTGATCAATTCCAAGTACCAGTCGCAGTACTCATGCCAGATGAACTGATAGAGAATTGTCGCTGCACGATCGAATCGGTATGACTCCAACTCCGTCGTGACGGTGCGGATCGTGTGAGCGAGGCGGCTCAAGATCCACCGGTCGGGGAATGTCCGTTGCACCGGCGGGAGGGGGGTGCGCGGTCCGTCGAGATATATCAAAGCGAATCGCGCGGCGTTCCAAATCTTATTGGCGAAATTGCGGTAGCCCTCGATCCGTTCTTCGGCCAGCTTGATATCGCGGCCCGGCGAAGCCATAGAGGCGAGGGTGAACCGAAGGGCGTCGGTGCCGAATTGATCCATGACGTGCAGCGGGTCGATCACATTGCCCTTGGATTTGCTCATCTTCTGGCCTTCCGCATCGCGGACCAAAGCATGGATATAGACGTCTTTGAAGGGCACGTCTCCCATGAACTTCAGTCCCATCATGATCATGCGCGCAACCCAAAAGAACAGAATGTCGAGGCCCGTGACGAGGACCGAGGTCGGATAGTAGGTCTTCAACTCAAGGGTTTGCTCTGGCCATCCCAATGTGGAGAAGGGCCAGAGTGCCGAGGAGAACCAGGTATCGAGCACGTCGGGATCGCGAACAAGATCTATGCTTGGACACTTATCGCACTTTTCCGGTTTTGTCCTACTGACAATAGGAATGGCGTTAGGTGCTATGTAGAGATGTTCATGTTGCCGGCCAGACGATCCAGTCACTGTTAATATTTCTGTATTGCAAGACCGGCAGTACCATGCCGGTATCTGATGCCCCCACCAAATTTGACGGGAGATACACCAATCCTTAATATCGCGCATCCAACCCAGATAGTTGTTAGTCCAGCTTTCCGGGACGATACGAATGCGTCCGCCCTCTACCGCTTTGATTGCGGGGTCGGCCAGAGGCTGAATCTTGACGAACCACTGCGGTGAGAGATAGGGCTCGACGATGGTTCTACAACGATAGCACTTCCCAATCGCCATTTTGTGGTCTTCAGTTTTGACGAGAAATCCTCGGTCTCGTAAAAGCTGCTCTATTTTGGGGCGCGCTTTAGTAACAGGTAACTGAATGACTTCTTTGATTACAGACTCTTCAACCAAAGCCGCCTTCATTCCTTTGAGATCGAGAAGTGCTTCATAGTCTAAAATAGAAAACCGAGGCAAGTTATGCCGCTCTCCCGCTTCATAGTCGTTGAAGTCGTGAGCCGGAGTGATCTTGACGGCGCCCGTACCGAATTCCAGATCGACGAGAATCGAATCGCCTACGATCGGAATCTCACGTGTAGTCAGCGGTAGACGGACCTTCTTCCCGATCAGATGGCGATACCGAGGATCGTCCGGATGCACGGCGACGGCCGTGTCCCCCAGCATCGTTTCAGGCCGCGTGGTGGCCACGATCAAACCGGTGTTCGGGTCATCTGCTAACGGATAGCGGAGATGATAGAGTTTGCCTTTCACCTCCTCATGTTCCACTTCAATGTCCGAGAGGGCCGTCAGGCAGCGCGGACACCAATTGATGAGCCGCTCGCCGCGGTAGATCAACCCGTCTTCATACAGCCGCACGAAAACTTCAAGGACGGCCTTGGACAAACCTTCGTCCATCGTAAATCGCAAACGGTCCCAGTCGCAGGATTCTCCCAGCTGCTTTTGTTGATTGACGA
>JAICUC010000277.1 GCA_025936075.1 Nitrospira sp.
CCGCATTCGGTTTCCAGGTCCATCGTCTCGGACGGTCCGATGACTTCCACATCGACTCGATCGGACTTCATCCGAATCACGGGATATTTGACCGGTCCATTCTTGGCCGCATGCCACAGGGGCATTTCATCGATGGCGCGCGGACTCCGCGGCCAACGAATCGATCCGCCGTGCGGATGGTGGGAGTGAAATACTTCAGACCCTCCGTGCACGAGGCGAAACTTTGCCGGATCGCCCAAATAGCTGCGCGGTACGGTCGTCGCCGGATCGCCGAACGTATAGGCGCTGTAGGCCATGGATTCGTCCTCGAATCCGAAGTACTCGTGCTGCGTTTGCATGTTGTCGACGCCGAAAGGTTCGCTCCGGTAATTCAATGCTCTGGCCACCGGCCGGTAGACGTCGGTCAACGGATCGCGCTGAGGAATGAAGTCGCCTTTCTTGTTCAGCGGGCGGAACGCCTCGTCTCCGACTTCATGATAGATCAAGACGAATTCCCGGAAGTCAGGCCCTGCCCCGTTCTTGATGATGGCCTGCCATCCGCTGGTCATCGGCGTCGGCTCGCCGGTTCCCAACGGGTCGAGATATTGAGACCCTTTGGGCTCGACGACGAACGTGCCGAACAGGCCCATGACCGTCAGTTCGCGATCGTTGCTGTACGAGTGGAACTGCCGGCCGCCCTCTTGCTGGGTCGGCGGAATGTACCACTCCAGTTCCACGGCCTTCCCTTGAGCTGCAATGCTGTCCGGATTCGTCGTTGTCGCCGGTTTGCCCGTGGAGGAAACGATCATACTGGAGCCGTGAATGTTGAGACTGACCTCCTCGCCGCCCTCCAGTTGGTTGCGAAGCGTCATCTTGACGCAATCGCCCTGATTGCCTCGGATCACTAACGGCTGAATCCATTGGCTCTGCAACCCGTTCTTGACGGCTCCGGGATCATAGCCTTCCTTCTCGCGGGCCGCCCGATTGGCCGCCTCTTCTTCCCGCATCTTTTCAAGGTTCTCGGTCAGGACGTACATGTAGCCGGGATAGAAATCGAGCCACATATTGAGCGAAATTTCGACATTGACCGCCGAGATGTCGTACTTCCGGACCGGCGCGGATGCCGGACAACGTCCGCCCGACATGGATACCGGTTCTGTGCCGGGGTTCGACATGAGCAGCACATCCTGATTTCCGGCGCCGTACTGGTGCATCATGTTCAGATCGTTGTAGTACCCGCCAGTGCGTTGTACGGTCGCATCATGCTGCATCTGTTCCATGACGCGCTGGTGCTGCCGCTCGACCATGCCGGTACGTTCCGGCTGGCCTTCCATCGTATTTTCGATAATCGTCTGCCCCTTCAGCTGTTCGGCCCAACCCGACGGCTGATGGTTCATCGCCACATGCGATGGAGTCTCGGCGAGCAAGGCCGACGGCGCAAGAAGCAGCGCGATGCCGGCGAGTCTGCTCAAGACTCGGGTGGATGTGTAATGACGGTGAGACATGAACCGACCCTCCTTCATAACATGGAAAATGTAAGTGAGCAGCGAGGGCTACTCAGCCGGCCTCCTAAACGATATGCAAAGTGGGAAGACAAAATAGTTTCGGTAACAACCGACCGACCTGACCGAACGATGTGATGTTCACTGTCGCTGTTCGTAGATAGTAAGAGCCGCAAGATACTCAAACTTCGCATGGACTGTCAATACGTTCACAGCCGGCGGCCCTCTTCATATTTCCATATCGCTATTGTCTACCTGGTGACTTCCGGTTCACCGTCGTCTGTAAATCCATATCCAACACCACAGGACTATCTGATTTTTTGGGGTCGAGCCTCATCGGCATCCGGTCTATCATCAACTTACTTAAGGGGACCGCGACGATGGTGGGCGCCTTATCCACGGAGTTGGAGTAGAGCGCAATGCGCAGATTCTTGGGCCGTTCGCTGGGGGAAATTTGAGATGCCGCGTCAGTACTCATGAAACCAACCAACAATCCGTTGCCATCCGCGACCTTATGGATTTCATAGGCATTAAAAGTTGAAGCCTCCCGTTCCAATTCAAGGTCAGGACTTTGCGTGACTAACGCCATTCCGAGGGACTGTGGCGCAATGAAGCCGAAGCTCCCTATCGGCGCTTCCGAGAACCGTATCGTTCCAGTGGAGAGTTCAGCGACATGATTCTTGACGCGCATGTGGCGCCGCAATTCGGCTTCGCTCCCGGCCGTTTCAATCACGATTGCTATTGGTGCTGCTTTCTGGACCGGAAAGACCTCTGTCATTGCTTCCGATGCGGCAAAGAGCGGTCTCGTGAGAACACACGAGAACGTCAAAACCAGTAGAAAAACGACAAGAGAGGGTAGGACAAGGAGGATACGACTCATGGGGAATGATATGTGTGCGGGAAAATGACGGTTCTCGTCGGGGTTGACTCAAAGATTCTAGGGTACCGACTCAGCAAAAAGCAAACAGGAAAAAAGGACCGTGTCACTCATAGATACGATACGCACGGCATCGAAGGTCTCTACAGCCAAGTCGCGTTGGTCATGTCTATTTGTTGGAGCGCTGGACGCCGAGACGGTCCTCGGTAAACGCGGACGGTGGGTGGAACATCAAGGCAACCGGCACCGCACCGGAGAACCCGCTGCCCCGTCGACCGACATTATGAGTTATGGCACGCGTTCCAGACGAAGGTATTGCACTTCATTAGGATAGTGAAATTCCACATAGATTCCATCCCTGAAAATATCCTCCGTCGTGCGGGGTTCCGGCCATAACGAGGCATCGGGATTATCGGCCACCATATTATGGACTTGGTAACGGGCATTGGGGTCCAGTGGCACCGACCGGGGCACGGCAAAGGTTTCCGGGGAAATCCCATGATCGCGAAGGTTGATAAACACCAACAGCACATTATCGTCTGCCCATCGAGCAACGGAAAAAATATCATTATTAAATCCGGCGCCCTGTTGCGTGTTGAGAAAGTATCGGTTGGTCGAGCGTAAAGCCGGATTCAGGCTGCGAGCCAGGTTGATGCGATCGTACATGGCAAAGATCTGTTTATTCTCATGGTCCCAATAGTCTTGAAGGTTCTGCCAGGAATATTGAAAATCAACCTTGTTGCCGACGCCCAAGGGCTGACTCATATACACCATCGGGACTCCCGAAAGAGAGGCGGCGATTGCATAGCGAGCGACCATCAACCATGCGTTCGCATTGCCGTCTTCATCATGGCTGGTTCCATTGTGGAGAACGGACGCATTATAGCCATAGATATCGGCTTCCTGTTCGAGGCTGCCGGAAGTTGGTTCATTGTCACGCTGCTATTTCGATACAGCCAGTGATCGACGGTGGTCAGAAGATCGAAATGACGATTCACACGGTAACGAATGGAGTCGGGATCCAAGGCTTCGGCGAGGAAAACGAAGTCCCACTTCTTTTGGCGCGTCTTATTAATGATGTACTCCCATGCCTGCGGCGGCAGCCCTTGGGCGAAGTCGGCCCGTATGCCGTCCAATTTGTTGCCTGTTTGCTCAAGCCAGTAAGGGAAGAGGCGGGCGAAGTAATTCCAGACATTTTCCACCTCAAAATCATGGCCTCCGTCCGGATCGAGATCGGTATAGAACAAATCGCGTTCGTCCTCCGCACCTCCTGAACTTGTATCGTGACCCGAACCGGGCTTCGGTCCCAACGAGGAGTAGTCGCCGAAGAACCAATCAATACCGGCGTCATACCATTTATGTTCTCCTAAACGGTCGGTCGGCGCATAGTCGGCAATGTCATCCGTCCCGCCGGCGTGAGAGCGGTAGTTCGACCTGCTTGTGCTCCACGCGGGGTGAGCGCTGACAACGGCCTCCTGTGTTCCATTCGGCGGAGCCAGGCCGAGATCGACTGCGCCTTGCCCGACGACAGCGTCACGGCCGGCATGGTTAAGCGCGACATCGATGAAAACGTTCAAATCGAGTTCTTCGGCTTTGTCGACGAGATGCTTGAATTCCCGCATCGCCTCTTCCTGCGTCCCGGCTTCGGCCAAGCGCTCACTGATCGACCAATAGTCCCGCGCGGCGTAGGGACTTCCCGGGGAATAATTCTTCACCCGCTCATTTTGGGTCGGGTCAAGGCGTTCATGCGTATTGGGGAAGATCGGCATGAGCCATAGCGTATTGAAGCCCAGCGTGTTCCGGACATATCGAAGACTAAATGGGTCGTAGCCGTCTCCATCGTGGTCGGTAAAATCCTCGAAGGTACTGCGTTGTTGAGCCGTTCCGCCGGCCGTGGCTTCCACGACATAGGGATTGGCTTCATACATCGTCAGGTGTAATACTTTTTGTGGCGAAATGACGATGGCACAGTCGCGTTGCCTCCTCCCGTCTGCGGTAAAGTCGTTATGCCATCGCCATGGACCATTGCCGATGCGGAAGCGCGCCGTTAAGCGGTAGGCGCCTGTTCGCGTGGCGGTCAGCGTAGTTTTATATACTTCATTGTTTCCCGATTGTCCGACATGGTTCATGGAATAGACTTGGTAATAACTGTTCGGACCGCCTGCGTCATTCGCGTTTTCCCAGATTTTCGCGTGATCCCGCCGATTCAAATTCGTGAAGACCTCGACCTGTAACTCCGTCGACGCATGGCCATCGGGATACACGTGCACCAAGACGTCGAAGGTAATCTGTTGGTTTTTGTCCTCATCCAGAAAATAATGGACCGTTCCATAGTTTCCGGCCCGGCCCGAAGGCCAGACCGCATCATCTCGAAGAAGGAGATCGCCCATCCATGGCTCTGCCTGTGCCGTTCCTGTGATGAGGAAGCAGGAGAACAGGCACA